>ONVJ01000048.1 GCA_900321265.1 uncultured Eubacteriales bacterium | reverse complement strand
TTCCGAATAGATCCCCGGCGCCAGCCAGAGCTCGCCTCCCGGCGTGAGGGCGTCAAGTCCGGCCCTGACAGAGGTGAATATCTGCGTCCCGTTCTTTCCTTTGTAGTCGCGCCCCCATATGGTGAAGGAGGTCTCCTCCCCAGTCAGCTGCCCTCCCGGGATGACGTAGACGGTGTTTTCCGGCATCGGGAGAATTTCCTCCCCGGCGCCGTCCGCCTCCTCACCGGCGGCGGGAAGCGGGACGGTTCCCGCGCAGAACGCGATCGCCGTAAGCGCCGCCAGCGCCGCGGCCGTGATCTTTCTCATAAAAGCTTCCTCTCTCTCTCTCTCTCTCTCTCTTACTCAACAAAGGGGATGACAGACTTTGCCCTGTCGGACATGAAGGCGGTCTCCATGACCTTCATGACCCGCCTCATCTGGGCGTGTGTCACGATCTGCTCAGCCTCGCCGCGCGTCGCGGCGATGAAGTTGCGGTAGAAGTCGTGGACGTCCGAGGCGGGGCGTTCGATCCTGAACTCGAGCATCGAGTCCTCCGCCCTCGGCGCCATCGTCTTCGTCATCCCGGCGGCGGTGACGACCGGCTTCACCGGCCCGTCGTTCCAGTCCTTCACGCATATGCACCTCGTGCTGTCGCGCCAGTCGTCGATGACGGCGCTTCCGCAGGTGCCGGTGAGATAGAATCTCGGCAGCGAGATGAAGTTGTGGGTGCCCACCTCGATATGCCCGGTAAAGCCGCCCTCGAAGTTTATGTCCATCCTGAAGCCCTCGTCGCACTCGGCGCCGATGACGTTCTCGCAGACGCAGAATACAGATTCGATCTTAAGTCCCGCGGCGATGCAAAGCATCTGGTCGATGAGATGCACGCCCCAGTCGTAGATCATTCCGCCGCCGTGCGCCTTCTCGGCGCGCCAGTCGCCGGGGATCCCTCTCGATCCCTGTATCCTCGACTCGATCCTGAAGATCTTGCCGAACTCGGGTCTTCTGAAGGCCTCCCTCATCATCATGAAGTCGCAGTCCCACCGCCGGTTCTGGTGGACGGTGAAGAGCTTTCCCGTCTCCTCTGATACGGCGATGACGGCGTCAAGCTGCTTCGAGTTCAGCGTCACCGGCTTCTCGCTGATGACGTTTTTCCCCGCGCGCAGGGCGCGGATCGCGATCTCGGCGTGGACGTCGTTCGGGGTGGCTATCGTGACGACAGATATGTCGGGGTCGGCAAGGAGGTCGGCCTCGCTTTTGTAGGCGTGTATGCCCTGCGACTCTGCCAGTTCGTTCCTCTCGGGCTTTATGTCCCAGACGCCGCGGAGATATCCGACGTCGCTCTCGGCCAGGTGTCTCGCGTGCCAGCCGCCCATTCCGCCGTATCCGATTATCCCGCATCCGGCCTTCTCTCTGTTTTTAACCGTTTTTTCCATAGTCAGGTTCTCTTTTCGTATTGCAAAAAGCTTCGTTCCGGGCGGTCTGCCCGGGGGATGTCCCGTGTTTTTATATCTTTCCGGCTCTCAGGCGCCTCATGTTGTCGGCGAGCTCTGCCGCGGTTATCGGCTCCTGCCTGTTCTGCGGCTTCGAGGGGACCTCGTACATCAGCGGGCCGTCGTAACCGTTCTTCAGGATGGCGGCGAGGAGGGCCTTCCAGTCGTTGATGCCCTCGCCGGGCAGGACGTGGCGCTCGTCGAGGACGCCGTTGGCGTCGCGGTAGTAGTCGGAGATATGGACCGACAGGATCTTCACCCCCGCCTTCGTGAGGGCGTTGACATAGTCGACGTTGTCCTCGGTCAGGCTGTGGTTGGTGTCGAAGACGACGCCGGCGCCGGTCCCGTCAAGCAGCTTTATCATCTCGTCAGACGTACGGCAGAGGCAGGTCCTGGGGAGGTTCTCGACGGCGAGCTTCATGCCCGCCTTTTCGCACTCGGCGGCAAGGAAGGATATCCCCTCTTTTGACCATTTCATCCTGTCGGGGCGGCGGTCGTCGGCGATAGGCTCGCTTGAGGGATGGAGGACGGCGATCTTGACGCCGGCCCTGCCCGCGGCCCTTATGAGGTTGCGGTTGGTGATCAGGGTTACCGCTCTGAGCTCGCCGTTCTCGTTGGTTATATCGAGGCGGCCCGAGAAGGGCAGGTGGATCGACCAGGGCTCAAGCCCCAGGCGCCTTGCCAGGTTGGAGTATTTCACGCAGTGCGCGGGGAAATCCCCCTTCATCATGTAGTAGGCGTAGTTGTAGGAATACTCGATGCAGTCGATGCCGGCTTCGGCCAGCGGGGCAAATCTCTCCTCCTCGACGATCCCGCAGAAGCAGGTCGAGGTCCCGAGCTTCAGTTCCTTGAGTTTTTTCAATGCAGTCTCCTTTCGCCCGCGCGGACGCGTCGGCGCCGCCGGGTCATATGTCTGATTATTATTGTCGCAGATAATGTGTCAGGGTTGCCAAAAGACCCGGGAAAAGAGTCTTGCAGCAACCCCGCGGATATAGATTCAGTAAAGGCGTCCCCTGCGCATTCCCCTCGTCTCGACGACGATCGCGGCCAGGATGAAGATGACCGAGAGCTCGGGGAGGAAGGAGAGGAGGCCGGAAAAGTCGTATACGAAGATGTCAAGGACGAATACACGGAAGAGCAGCGGGGCCGCGCTGAGGACCATCAGCGGGGTGCGGCTGTTGAGGAAGCCGGATACCGTCAGGATATAGACGATCGCGAAAACGGCGTACAGAACGCAGCTCAGTACGCATTTCCAGAGATCGAGACTCACCGACTTCAGCGCGAAGTAGATCACGCCGATCAGCATCGGGATTATCGTCGGCATCAGGTTGTTCTTCCGCGACAGGAGCATCACCGCCATGATGACGCAGGCGGTCACGGGAAGGATGAAACCGACCGTTATCTCGGTCCAGTCGAATTCAAATGAGTACCACGCGAAGCGCACCGTGCTGAGCGCCGCCGAAAAGAACATAAGCAGCGCGGCCACGATCGCGTAGGGCGAATCGGGCGAAAGAGTCCGTCTGTTGTACGACATTGGCAGATGTCCCGTTCAAAGCCTTTATTTGAAAAGTCCGGCGGCATGGTGAGCGCCACGGCCGTCAGAACCGGTTTTCACTATATATTGTATCTCATTTCGTGATAAATGTCAACATCTAGTGTTCAAATAAATAATATTTCATAATAAATCCCGGCAGAGGCCGCCTCTGTCATTGACAACCGCGGCGGTATGCGGTATAATAGTAGACTGAAATCAGATCATACGGACGGCAGATTCAAATGAGCGAAGGATACAGACTTTATTCATCTTTGCCCGGGGGGATACGCCCCCGGGTCTACGCCTCGATAGACACCGGCGCGCTGGGGCGGAACTACAGAAAACTGGCGTCACGGCTGCCGGCCGGATGCCTGCCGGTAGGCGTCGTGAAGGCCGACGCATACGGCCACTCGGCCGCGATATGCGTCCCCGAGCTGCTCCGGGGCGGCTGCCGCTTCTTTGCCGTCTCCTCGCCCGAGGAGGCCCTCGCCGTCAGGGAGATATGCGACACTGTCGCCCGCGACCTCTCCGGCGCCGCAGGCGCCCGGATCCTCATACTCGGTTATTCCTGTCCAGAAAGCGTCCCGCTACTCATAAAGCACCGAATCGAGCAGTCCTGCTACTCTACGGAATACGCGGAGAAGCTGTCGCGGGCCTCGGACGCCTGCGGAGGCGGGCTGAAGATCCACATCAAGCTTGACACCGGCATGAACCGGCTGGGATTTGCCGCGCGGCGCACAGAAGACGTCGGCCCCGCCGTCGATGAAATAAAAAAGGTCGCGGCGCTGCCCGGCCTTGAGATCGCCGGCGCCTTCTCGCATTTCTTCGAGGCCGACGAAAAAACGCCCGGGGCGGAAGCCGCCACCCGCGCACAGGCGTCAATGTTCCTCCGCGTCACCGACGCGCTCCGCGAGTCGGGCATCGCACTGAAGACCAGGCACATCTGCAACACAGCAGGCACCCTCCTCTACCCCGAATACGCCCTCGACGCCTGCCGTCTCGGGATAGGTCTCTACGGGCTCGACCCCTCGTCCGACGCCGTCGCCGGCCTCGAGCCGGTACTTAAGCTGAAGACCGAGGTCTCGCACGTCCACCTGCTCAGAAAAGGCGAGAGCGTCAGCTACGGCGGGACCTTCACCGCCGACAGAGACATGCGCCTCGTCACCCTTCCGATCGGCTACGCCGACGGCTTCATCAGGGCCTACAGCGGAGCTGAGGCAGTGATCTACTCCCCCTCCGGAGTGAGAAAGGGGACCGTCCGCACCGTCGGCAGGATCTGCATGGATCAGTGCATGGCGGACGCCTCCGGCTGCGATGCCGAGCCGGGCGACACCGCCGTTCT
>ONVJ01000081.1 GCA_900321265.1 uncultured Eubacteriales bacterium | reverse complement strand
TTCCCGTCGCCCCTCCCGAAAAGGACCCCGCCGACACCTCCGCGGCCGAGGACCGTCCCGTCGACTGTCTTCTCTCCGGGCGACAGGGTGTCGCATCCCGCGTTCGGTGCGGGGACGGTGCTTTCGGTCAGGGTGATCGGATCCGAAAGGCTATACGAGGTCGCTTTCGACGAAAAAGGCACCAAAAAGCTGATGGCGAGCTACGCCAGGCTGTCGCCCGAGGGGCAGGCGTGACGGCGCCGGAACTCTCCGGCACGCACAGGTGATCCGGTGGTGCCCCTATTTGGTTGCGCTCTCTTTTTCGGAAAACGAGGCGCAGAAATACAGCGAAAAACCGAGAAAAAGCGAGAAATCAGGCGAAATTCAAAAGTTTTATTAAAAAAACCGGATTTTTTGAAAAAAACTGTTGACAACAGTCCCCGTCAGTGATATAATTTGCGGGTATCAATTCAAGGGGGGTATACTGCGCCCTGCGCATCTGAGATACCCGCTGTTATATGGAGGAAGTTTTAATGTCCACTTTTATGGCAAAAGCCGAGACGGTTGAGCGCCGCTGGTTCGTTATCGACGCCGCCGGCAAGCCTCTCGGAAAGACAGCCGTCAAGGCCGCCGATATCCTTCGCGGCAAGCACCGCCCCGAGTTCACTCCCCACGTGGACTGCGGCGAATTCGTCATCATCGTCAATGCCGACAAGGCCATCCTTACCGGCAGAAAGCTCGAGCAGAAATACTATATCCGTCATTCCGGATACATCGGAGGACTCAAGAAGGTACAGTATAAGGAACTCATGGAGCAGAGACCCGAAAAGGCAATGGAGCTTGCCGTCAAGAGAATGCTCCCCGACAATACCGTCGGCCGCAAATCCTTCACCAGGCTTCACGTATACGCCGGTGAGGAGCATCCCCACGCAGCGCAGAAGCCGATCGCTGTCGACTGACGGAAAGAGGAGGAAACAGAACAATGTATGAAAGTGCAAAGCCCTTCTTCTACGGAACCGGAAGAAGAAAGAAATCGGTGGCCCGTGTCCGCCTTTATCCCGGCACCGGCTCTGTGACCGTCAACGGAAAGAGCCTCGACGAGTACTTCGGACTTGAGACCATGAAGCTCATAATCAACCAGCCCTTCGACGTCACCGGCACCGCCGGAAAGTTCGATATCGTCTGCACCGTCGTAGGCGGAGGTCTCTCCGGCCAGGCCGGCGCCATCAGACACGGCCTTTCCCGCGCCCTCGTCCTCGCCGACGAGGCCAACAAGCCCGCTCTCAAGGCCGCCGGCTTCCTTACCCGCGACCCTCGTATGAAAGAGAGAAAGAAATACGGACTCAAGGCTGCGCGCCGTGCGTCCCAGTTCTCGAAGAGATAATTTCGAACCGCAGATTCCGGACGGAACCCCCGTCCGGGATTTGTTGTGTTTTCCGCGCGCAGGCGCACGCGGGATGAAAAACTGTCTATTATTGAATATTATTACAGGAGGCTCAAAACCCCATGAAGAAGAAACTGACGACAGTCGATTTTCACGGGACACCCGAACAGGAAGCTAAGCTGCTCGAAGTGATCGCAAAGTATGACGGCGTCAAAGGAAAGATGATGCCCATACTCCAGGAGGCACAGGACATCTACGGCTATCTGCCCTTCGAGGTCCAGAAGATCATTGCCGAAAAGACCGACACCCCGGTCGAGGAGATCTACGGAATAGCCACCTTCTATTCCCAGTTCAAGCTCAACCCCAACGGCGAGTATTCGATCGCCGTCTGCCTCGGCACCGCCTGCTACGTCAAGGGCTCGGCGGCTGTCCTTGAGGAGATCTCGAAGGAGCTCGGAGTCGAGGTCGGTTCCACCAGCCCCGACGGCAAATACTCTCTCGAGGCAACCCGCTGCATCGGCGCCTGCGGACTCGCTCCCGTCATGACGGTCAACGGCGACGTCTACGGCAGACTCACCAAGGATCAGGTCCCCGGCATCCTTGCCAAATACCGCTGATCAAAGGAGAAAGAGCATGAAGACGATTAGCGAAATCAACGAAATCAGAGACAGCGTGAACGGAAAGACCTGGCCCTTCCTCGTCACCGTCGGAATGGCCACCTGCGGCATCGCCGCCGGAGCATCCCCCGTTCTCGATGAGGTAAAGAAGCTCGTCGCCGAGGCCGGCTGCGCCGACTCGGTGAAGGTCAAGCAGGTCGGATGCATCGGTATCTGCCAGCACGAGCCCGTCCTCGAGGTGTTCGAGGGTGAAAAGAGAACGACATACGTCAAGATGACCGCCGAGAAGGTCAGGAGGGTCTTCGAGGAGCATATCAAGGGCGGAACTCCGATTAAGGAGTTCATGCTCACCGAGAAGGGCGAGCCGGTCTCCAACCTTATGGAGACCACCTTCATGAAGCTCCAGAAGAGAGTTGCCATGCGCAACTGCGGTATCATCGATCCCGAATCGATCGACGAGTATATCGCCCGCGACGGTTATCAGGCAATAAATCAGGTCCTGACCGGCATGACCCCCGACGAGGTCATCAAGCAGGTCCTCGATTCAGGCCTCCGCGGCAGAGGCGGCGGCGGATTCCCCACCGGTCTGAAGTGGAAATTCGCCTGCTCCAACCGCGGACAGGTAAAGAAGTACGTCTGCTGCAACGCCGACGAGGGCGACCCGGGAGCATTTATGGACAGATCCGTCCTTGAGGGCGACCCGCACGCCGTCGTTGAGGCGATGGCCATCGCCGCCTACGCCATCGGCGCCGACGAGGGCTACATCTACGTCAGAGCCGAATATCCGACCGCCATCA
>ONVJ01000240.1 GCA_900321265.1 uncultured Eubacteriales bacterium | reverse complement strand
TTTCTGAAAAAACTGTTGTCTTCCTGCGGGGAGATTTACCCGGGCCGCCGTCAGAACTCGATCCCGCGGATAAGCGACGCGGTATCCGGCGCGTCGGACGGACCGGCAAAGATGGGTCTTACAAAATGAGCCAGAAACTCGATATTGCCGTCGCCGCCCTTAAGAGGCGAACGCATGACGCCCAGAGGAATGAGTCCGCAGTCCCGGGCTGCCGAAAGCACCTTCAGCACCGCCTTCTTCCGGTCGGCAGGATCTTTGACTATTCCGCCCTTCCCGACGGCTCCCCGTCCGGCCTCAAACTGGGGCTTGACGAGGGTCACCGCGATTCCGCCATGTTTCAGCACCCCGCAGAGGGCCGGGAGGATGAGGGTCTGCGAGATGAAGGAGACGTCCATTACCGCCATGTCGCAGAGACAGTCCAGCGTTTCGGGAGTCAGCTCCCGCGCGTTGAAGCCGTCTATCCTGACGACCCTCGGATCGGATGAGAGCCGCCCGGCCAGCTGGCCCCTGCCCGAGTCGATCGCGAATACCTTCGCGGCGCCGCGCGAGAGGAGACAGTCTGTGAACCCGCCGGATGACGCGCCGATATCGGCGCAGACGAAGCCTGAGGGATTGATCCCGAAGGCGTCGAGGGCTCCGGCGAGCTTAAGTCCGCCCCTGCTGACATAGGGGCAATCGGGCTCGCAGACGACGTCGTGGGGGACCGACTCGTCGATATCCTCCGAGGGCCTGCTTATCAGGCGCCGGTCGACCGTCACGAGTCCCGCGAGCACCGAGCGCCTTGCCGATTCCCTTGACGGTGCGTATCCGCCTCTGAAGAGATATACGTCGGCTCTCATTTTTTCCTGACCGCGAGCAGATCGGCGAGATCGCACATAAGCCCGCATTCGGGATAGGGCGCGAGGGCCTCCTTTGCTTCTTCGGTCAGCTTCGCGGCGTATCTTCCCGCCTCTTCGGGGCTCATATATGTGAGAAAGGTCGTTTTCCCGTGCCCGGCGTCCCCGCCGACGCTCTTTCCCAAGGTTTTCTCGTCTCCGACGGCGTCGAGTATGTCGTCGGTCACCTGGAAGGCGAGACCGAGCTTCGAGGCGTATTCTCCCGCCGCGACCGTCCGTGGATCGCCGTCAGCAAGTCCCGCGGCGACGCAGCCGAGGTAGGCGGACAGCATTATCATCCGCCCGGTCTTGAGCGAGTGCAGCTTCAAAAGAGAGGCGAAATCCAGCCTTTCGGTCTCGCCGCGCATGTCCTTCATCTGACCGCCTATCATTCCGCGGCTGCCGGCGGCGTCGGCAAGCGCCGACGCGGCCCTGCACCGCTCTTCCGCAGACATCGGAGCGCTCATGACAGTCTCAAAAGCCCTGATCGAGAGGGAATCTCCGCCGAGGAGCGCCGGCGCTTCGCCGAACATCCTGTGGGAGGTCGGACGTCCGCGGCGCAGATCGTCGTCGTCCATGCAGGGAAGATCGTCGTGTATGAGCGAGAAGGTGTGCATCATCTCGACCGCGGCCGCGAGCCTGAGCGCCGCGGCGTCCCGGTCCTTTCCGAAGGCGGCGCAGAACCCGGTTACAAGGAAGGGCCTTATCCTCTTCCCTCCGGCCATGAGGCTGTACTTTTCTATCTCGTACACCTTTGAGATATCCCGGTCGGGATCCTCAGGATAGAGCGAAGCGAGCTCCGCCTCTGTGCGCGCGGCGCAGTCGGCGAGGGCAGCTCTAACCCTGTCAAAACGGTCGGGCATATCAGTCGTCACCCTCCGGTAGATCTCCGCCGGTGACCGTTACGATCTTCCGGCGGGCGACGTCAAGCTTTTCGTTGCAGATCCTGACCAGCCTTACGCCTTCCTCATAGTATCTCATCGATTCCTCGAGCGGGCAGCGGCCGCCCTCAAGCGTCCTGACTATCTCCTCGAGCCTCGCGAGAGCCGTTTCGAATTTTATTTCCTCAGCCGGGACTTCCTGCTCTCCGTCGGGCGCGGATCCCGGTCTTTTTTTCTCATTTTCGTTAGTCATTTCCGGTCTGTGCTCCTTGTTTCTGTGGTTCCGGCGGGATAAACGCAGTCGACTGTGGCCTCGGCCTTGCCTCCCGACATCTCCAGCGTGATGCTGTCGCCGACATCAAGGTCGCCGATCTCTCCCGCGTATCTTCCGCCCTTGCTGACGGCCGCGTATCCGCGGGTCAGCACCGACAGCGGATTCATCGCCTCAAGTCCCGAGACGAGCCCGACAAGCTCCTTTTCCTTCCGGGCGACTGCCGCCGAATAGGCTGAATCGGCGGCGGACGCCAGCTTCGCGATCTCCTCGGTAAGCCTGTCGATCATGCCTTCGGGAGAGCGAAGCACCGGAGAGGCCGAAAGCGACGCCAGCCTCGTCTCGGCCAGCTTGAGAGTCGTCCTGAAGGATCCTCCGATCCTCGTCAGATGATCTCTCAGGCGGCGCTTTATCACTTCCCGGTCGGGGACCGCGAGCTCGGCGGCCGCGGATGGTGTCGGGGCCCTGAGGTCGGCGGCGAAATCGGCGATGGTGAAGTCGGTCTCGTGACCGACTGCGGATACCACCGGGATATGTGAGGCGGCGATCTTTCTGGCAAGCGCCTCGTCGTTGAAGCAGAAGAGGTCCTCGACCGAGCCGCCCCCGCGTCCGATGATTATCAGATCGACGGGAAATCTGCCGTTGAAAAAGTCGAGTCCGGCGATGAGGCTCGCCGGGGCTCCCGGCCCCTGGACGAGCGCCGGGTAGATATAGATGCCGGCGGAGGGAAATCTCCTTCCGGTAATGTTGAGCATGTCCTTTATCGCAGCTCCGCCCTCCGCGGTGACGATGCCTATCTTTTCGGGATATGGCGGCAGCTTTTTCTTTTTCGAGGAGTCGAACAGACCCTCGGCGGCGAGCTTCTTCTTGAGCGCCTCGAAGGCGGCTGCAAGCTCTCCCCTCCCGGCGGGGATCATCCTGTTCACGTAGAGCTGATAGCTGCCGTCGCGCGGGAAGACCGACACCCTGCCGAAGGCGAGGACGTCGTCGCCGTCGCGAGGCTCGAATGCCAGCCCCTGCGCCGACGACGCGAACATGACGCATCTCAGCGCGCCCGACGCGTCCTTCATCGAAAAATATATATGTCCGGTGTAGTGGCGCTTGAAATTGGATATCTCGCCCCTGACGGTGACCGACGAAAGTACCGGGTCGCCGTCCATAAGGGCCCTGGTATAGTTGTTGAGTTCAGAGACTGTTATCCAGTCTCTCCGCTCTTCTTCATCTGTTCTCCGCATAGTATTTTTCCCTGCACAGAAGGGCGATCCCGACGGCGTTGTCCGCCGAATAGGCGGGATCTGCGAAATAAACACGGGGGAGCTCGGACAGGATCCTCTTTATCAGGGTATTGCTCATCACTCCGCCCGCAAAGACGACCGGCAGACTGCCGGTCACCGCCGCGGCGTTCTCCGCGAGCTTTTTAAGCGTTCTCCCGATAAAATCAAAGACGAAGAGCGATACCTCTCCCCGGGAGGCTCCCCGCGCGATCAGGTCGGCCGCCCGGTTTTCAAGCCCCGAGAGAGAGCATGACAGTCCGCTCACCGAGATCTTCGCCGGCGGACCCGACAGCTTCCCGCCAGCCGAGACGAAGGCCTCGGCCTCGGCGTTCATCTCGGCGCCGCAGGGGAAGGTCATCCCCATGGCGACACCGGCTCTGTCGACCGCCTGCCCGGCGTTCAGGTCGCTGCTGCCTCCCAGCAGTCCGATCCGCGGATCTCCCGGGACGGGGTCAACCGAAAGGATCTCGGTCGTGCCTCCCGAGACGTGGAAGGCGGTGAAGCGTCTTCTCCCCTCCGCCGCCTCGGCTCCAGACATACGGTAGGCCGCGGCGACGTGCCCCTGCTGGTGAGAAAAGCTGAAGCAGGGAATGCCGGCGCCGGCTGCGAAGGCTTCGGCGGCGGCGACGCCGGCTCTGAAGCAGGGCATGTATGAGCCCTCTGCGGTCCTCGGCGCGGACGACGCGGCGACCGCCAGAGGAAGAGCTCCGCTTTCCGAAATGATCTCAGAGAGAGAGCGGGCGAGCCCGGGCAGATTCCTGATGTGCTCAAACAGAGCCTCCGACTGCCTCAGCCCTCTTCCGCCCTTCGCGACGGGAAGCGGGACCTTGAGATTGGCGGCGGGTTCTCCGAGGGAGGATACCGCGGCGGCGGAGGTCGTGTAGTTGCTGGTGTCGAACCCGCAGAAGAGCTGCCCGCCGGCTGCTTTGGAGGCGCTCATTCTTCTGTCTTTTCCTTTATGACAGAGTTCAGCACTCCGTTGACAAATTTTCTCACCTGCTCCTCGTCGTCATAGGTCTTTATCAACTCGATAGCCTCGTTTATGGCGACCCTGTCGGGAACGTCCTCCCGGAAGAGGATCTCGTAGACGGCGACGCGCATGACCGCGAGAGCCACCTTCGATATCCTTCCGGTGCTCCATCCCCTGGAATAGGCGGATATCTTTCCGTCGATCAGTTCGAGGTGTTCACAGACGCCGAAAAACACGTCTTTTATATAATCGTCCTCTTCGAAGCCCCTGTCGCAGACCGCCTTGCGGTAGATATCCGCCGGAGCCTCCCATTCCCTGAAGGCCGACTCAAAGACCAGATTCATGGCCTCGGCCCTTGCTTCTTTTCTCTTCATAAGTCCTCAAGCCCCGATGTCAGCCGGCTCTGCCGGTGAAATAGATCTTTTCGTCCGCGGGGACGAGCCCGAGCCTCTCCCGGGCGAATTTTCTGACGTAAGCCTCGTCCATCGGCGCGCTGATATAGTATTTGAGTTCGTCGATCTCCTCGTTCAGTCTGGTCAGCTCTGCCTCCCTGCGCTCTCTTTCGGCAAGGAGTTCGGAATAATCGAAGAAGATCCTGACCGACATGACTATAAGGAGCAGGCAGACGACTATTACCGCGGGCTTGACGAATATCGCGGCTTTGCCGAGCGGAGAGTCGGCGTCCCGTGTCAGAAACCTTGTTCTCGAGCTCATTCTTCCTCCCTCCTATTCCCGTCATCCGGGGAAAGGATCCTTTCCTCCAGAGTTTCGTACATCTCCCCGGCCGATTCCTTAGTCGCGACGCCGTCTGTCCTGACCGCGCGCACCCTGAGCACCCGCCTTCCGAAGGCTATCTCAATAATGTCGCCCGGAGCGACGTCCAAAGACGCCCTGGCGGTCCTTCCGTTTACCGAAACATATCCGGCGTCGCAGGCCTCGTTTGCCACCGTCCTGCGTTTTATCAGTCTGGACACCTTCAGATATTTGTCAAGTCTCATCTTCCGATCCTTTCGGGGACCCGGATCCCGCGGCAGCAGACTGCGGGCCGTCCGAGTA
>ONVJ01000083.1 GCA_900321265.1 uncultured Eubacteriales bacterium | reverse complement strand
TAATATATTCTCTTCTTAAAAAGGTTCTGATGTTGTGGAGTAGACAAGCACATTTTCTCCGCCATATCTGCCATCTACCTCGCAAATGATAATAAAACCGCCCACATCATCTGTACAGGGAAAATCGATTTTCCCGATTGTAGTTATATAGAGAGCATTTTGTATTTTTTCAACTGTCTGCTCATAATTCCAGCTTCCGCTTGACGATTTAAAAACCAGGGCTATGACATAATGCTCATTAAAAAACTCATCATTAATATGTCCGCTAAAATCAGATAAATTTCCGTGTATTTGAAACACATCGGAAAATTCCGGTTTTTTCATATCATAGTCGCACAATTCTTTCAAATTGTTTGGATTATCGATGATAAGAACATACGGTAAAGTATTTTTCGCACTAAAGCACTCAGATAATGCATTTTGTATCTGGTTAATATTTGTTACAATAACAAGATTCTCGACCATTGAGTAGTTATCACGATTGATCAAATCACTTGCAATCTGTTCATTATTATTGACGAGCGTTTCATTAGTCGAATAATCATTTGTAAGTGACTCGTAATTATTTAACTTTATTGAGGAGCATCCGAAAAAGATAACCGGAACCATGGTTAAAACAAGAATAAACAACAACTTGCCTTTCATTATTTAGATCCCCACATCACACCGGTTGCGTTGATGTTCAGCGTTAAACTTCTCTGTTAATAATCTGATTTTATCATTTAATTGTGGAAAAGTCAATAGGAAAGATCTTTTTCTCGTTTTTTCAACTCGAACAGTTTTTTCTTGACAAACTTCGCGCGCGGGTGTATAATAACGTGAAATGAGCAAAGGCGTTCATTTTTTCGCGGCATGACCGCGGGGAAAGAGCGCCTTTTTTGTTTTTTCTATAAGATCGGAAACAACCGCAGATGATCTTCATCCGGAAAGACTTCCGGAGGAAAGGATGAGTTTACATGAAAATCGAAGGAAGCGTCAGGATACCGTCGGGATGCGCCATAGCGGCGGTGATCTCGAAGGAGGGAAAGAGGATCCCGGGAGATCTCATAGCCGGCGCGATGCTGCCTATGCACGACCGGTCCAACGGTCTGGGAGGCGGATTCGCGGGCTACGGGATCTACCCCGAATACCGGGACTTCTATGCCCTTCACCTCTTTTTCGACTGCCGCGACACGCGAAAGAGCTGCGAGGCGCTGCTGAAAGAGGTATTTGAGATAGTAAAGGGCGAGATCATTCCCACGCGCAAGATCCCCGAGATCACCGGCGAGCCGATAATCTGGAGATATTTCGTCGCCCCTTTGAAGTCGGTGCTGGCCGATCTTCAGATCGACGAAAAGGAATTCGTCGCGCGGACGGTCATGAAGATAAACACCGGAATGAAGGGGGCCTACGTCTTCTCGAGCGGAAAGAACATGGGGACCTTCAAGGCCGTCGGCTTTCCCGAGGACGTCGGCAGGTTCTACCGCCTCGAGGAATACTCGGGCTACTGCTGGACCGCCCACGGGAGATATCCGACCAACACCCCCGGCTGGTGGGGCGGAGCTCACCCCTTCACCCTGCTTGATTTTTCGGTCGTTCACAACGGCGAGATCTCGTCATACGACGCGAACCGCAGATACATCGAGATGTTCGGATACAAATGCACACTTCAGACAGATACCGAAGTGATAACCTATATTCTGGACTATCTCGTCAGGCGGCAGGGGCTCTCCCTCGAGGAGGCCGCCGACGTCATCGCCGCCCCATTCTGGAGCGGCATCGACGGGATAGCGGACGAATGCGAAAGGCAGAAGCTGACTTATCTCCGCACAGTCTTCCCGAGCCTGCTGGTGACAGGGCCATTCTCGATCGTCCTCGGGTTCGACGGCGGGCTGATGGCCCTGAACGACAGGCTGAAGCTGAGATCGATGGTCGTCGGTGAAAAGGACGACAGAGTATATATCGCGAGCGAAGAGGCCGCGATCAGGGCGATGGAGCCCGAAGCGGTGAATATCAGGGCTCCGAAGGGCGGCGAACCCGTCGTCGTGAGAGTTAAGGAGGGACGGTTCTGATGGGCGTTGAGTTCATATATCCGGAATTTGAAGTAAAAAGGGACCGCGACCGCTGCATAGCCTGCCGCGTCTGCGAGAGGCAGTGCGCGAACGGGGTCCATTCATACGACGCCGAACACGGCGTCATGCTGGCCGACGACTCGAAATGCGTCGACTGCCAGCGCTGCGTCTCGCTCTGCCCGGTCAGGGCGCTGAAAATCCTGAAGAGCGACTGCGCGCTGCGCGAGAACGCCAACTGGCAGGGCGACACGATCAAGGAGATCTACAAGCAGGCGAACACCGGCGGGGTCCTGCTGTCGTCGATGGGCAATCCCAAGCCGCTGCCGGTATACTGGGACAGGATCCTCATCAACGCCTCACAGGTCACCAACCCTCCGATCGATCCCCTCCGCGAGCCGATGGAGACCCGCGTCTTCCTCGGAAAGAAGCCCGACCGGATCGAACGCGGACCGGACGGCAGGATAATCTGCGATCTCCCGCCTCAGATCGAGCTTGACATGCCGGTGATGTTCTCGGCGATGAGCTACGGTTCGATCAGCTATAACGCCCACGCCTCGCTGGCCAGGGCGGCGACCGAGCTCGGCATCCTCTACAACACCGGCGAGGGCGGACTGCACGAGGATTTCTACAAATACGGTCCTCACACCGTGGTTCAGGTGGCGTCGGGGCGCTTCGGCGTTCACGAGGACTACCTCAACGCAGGCGCCGCGATCGAGATCAAGATGGGTCAGGGCGCAAAGCCGGGGATCGGCGGACATCTGCCTGGGGCAAAGATCGTCGGCGACGTCTCGCGGACGAGGATGATCCCCGAGGGCACCGACGCGATATCTCCCGCGCCGCACCATGACATATACTCGATCGAGGATCTCCGCCAGCTCGTATACTCGCTGAAGGAGGCGACAGAATACAAAAAGCCTGTCATCGTCAAGGTGGCCGCGGTGCACAACATCGCGGCGATCGCCAGCGGAATCGCCCGCAGCGGAGCCGACATCATCGCGATCGACGGCTTCAGAGGCGGCACCGGAGCCGCCCCGACCAGGATCCGCGACAGCGTCGGCATTCCGATCGAGCTCGCCCTCGCGGCGGTCGATCAGCGGCTGCGCGACGAGGGTATCCGCGGGAACGTCTCGCTCGTGGCGGGAGGGTCGATCCGCTCGGCAGCCGACGTGGTCAAGGCGATCGCGCTCGGCGCCGACGCCTGCTATATCGCCACGGCGGCGCTGCTCGCCCTCGGCTGCCACCTCTGCCGCACCTGCCAGACCGGCCGGTGCAACTGGGGGATCGCGACCCAGCGCCCCGATCTCGTGAAGCGCCTCAATCCCGACACCGGTTCGGAAAGGCTCGTCAACCTGATGACGGCCTGGCGGCACGAGATAAAGGAAATGATGGGCGGCATGGGGATCAATTCGATAGAAGCTCTCCGCGGCAACCGTCTCATGCTCCGCGGAGTCGGACTGAACGAGACCGAGCTGCGCATACTAGGCATCTCGCACGCGGGGGAATGAGTGATGAAGAGGATATACGTTAACGAAGAGTGGTGCCTCGGGTGTCATCTCTGCGAATACAACTGCGCCTTCGCGAATTCGGGAATGAGCGATATGGTTTCCGCCCTGAAGGGAAAAAAGATCTTCCCCAGAATTCACGTTGAGGGCGACGACAGGATCACCTTAGCAGTCTCCTGCAGGCACTGCACCGATCCGATATGCCAGAAGAGCTGCATCGCCGGCGCGATATCAAAGAAGGACGGAGTCGTAAAGATCGACCGGACGAAATGCGTCGGATGCCTGACCTGCGTGCTCGTCTGTCCCTACGGGGCCCTCGTCCCGGGAGAGAACGGGACGATGCAGAAGTGCGAACTCTGCCTTGAGAACTCCTGCGGCGAGCCTGCCTGCGTCCGCGGCTGCCCGAACAGAGCCATCGTGTACGAGGAGAGAGGAGGGGCAGAATGAAAAGCTACGTCATAATCGGAAACGGTACCGCGTCGGCCGCCTGTGTTGAAGGCATCCGCTCGGTCGACCGTGAAGGCGGAATAACCGTCGTCTCGGGGGAAAATCACCACGTATACAGCCGCCCGCTGATCTCCTACCTGCTTGAAGGAAAGACCGACACCGAGCGGATGAAGTACCGCGGAGATTCCTTCTACGCCGACAACGGTTGCGATCTTGTCTACGCGAGGGCGGTCGCTCTGAATCCCGGGAAAAAGAGGGTGACGCTCGACACCGGAGAAGAGCTTCCCTACGACGAAGTCTGCGTCGCGACGGGATCTCGTCCCTTCGTTCCTCCGATAGAGGGACTTGATACCGTCGACCGGAAATTCGGCTTCATGACGCTCGATGACGCCCTCGCGCTCAGGGAGGCTCTGACGAAGGAGTCGAGGGTCCTGATAGTCGGCGCCGGCCTGATCGGGCTGAAATGCGCCGAGGGGATCAGAGATCTCGCGGGGAGCATAACGGTCTGCGACCTCGCCGACCGGGTGCTCTCGAGCATACTCGATCCGGAATGCGCGGGTATCGTTCAGAAGCACCTTGAGGCGAACGGCCTCCACTTCATGCTCGGCGACACCGCGGTGCGCTTCGAATGCAACGTCGCGCTCATGAAAAGCGGAAAGCGGGTTGAATTCGACGTCCTTGTCCTCGCGGTAGGCGTCCGCGCAGAGACCGGGCTGGTAAAGGATGCCGGCGGAGAGGTGGGCCGCGGAATAGTCACGGACGGGCGGATGCGGTCGAGCCTGCCCTCGGTTTTCGCCGCCGGCGACTGCGCCGAGGGATTCGATTCCTCGACCGGGTCGAACCGTGTGCTCGCGATACTTCCGAACGCCTATATGCAGGGCTTCACCGCCGGAGTGAACATGGCGGGAGGAGACAGGGCCCTGACGAACGCGATACCGATGAACTCGATAGGTTTTTTCGGACTTCACGTCATGACAGCGGGAGCATACGGGGGAGAAATGACGGAGGAACGCTCTGAGAGCGGTCTGCGCAGGTTCTTCACCGGAGAGGACAGGCTGCTCGGCTTCATACTGATCGGCGAGACCGGACGGGCCGGGATCTACACCTCGCTGATCCGCGAAAAGACGCCTCTTTCATCGATCGACTTTGAATTGATGAAAAAAAGCGCTTCCAATATGATATATTCCGCGCAAATCCGTAGAAATAAATTCGGAGGTGTGGTATAATAATGACAGTAGATGCAAGCGGCCTCGGATTCCGCGAGATCAACAGCGCAGTAAGGAAAGCAGGCGACAGCGTTACGCTCACCGGGTGCCTCGGACAGCGGTTCATCTGTGCCGGAATGTCGGGGGTGTCGGTGAGAATAGAAGGTGTGCCGGGCAACGCCCTCGGCGCCTATCTCAACGGCGCCGTGATAACCGTCGAAGGAAACGCCCAGGACGCAGTAGGAGACACCATGAACGGCGGACGGATCACCGTGAGGGGCTCGATCGGCGATGCCGCGGGATACGCCATGCGCGGCGGCGAGATCTTCGTCAGGGGAGACGCAGGATACCGCGCGGGCATACATATGAAGGCATACGGGGACAGATTTCCCGTGATGATCATCGGCGGCTGCGCCGGCAGCTTTCTCGGTGAGTACCAGGCGGGAGGCCTTATTGCCGTGCTCGGACTCGGGTGCGGAGACCGTCCGATCGTCGGTGATTTTCCATGCACCGGAATGCACGGCGGAAAAGTGATCCTCAGATCAGACTGTTCGGGCATCAGTTTTCCCGCAAACGTGAACGCGCACCGGGCTGATGCCGATGAGATCGCACAGATCGGGAAGGATCTTGAAGAATTCTGCCGGCTCTTCGGATACGGTAAGGCCGATCTGCTCGATTCCCCATTCACCGTCGTCTCTCCGGCCAGCTCGAATCCCTACAAGCAGCTCTACGCGCCGAACTGATGCTTTCGTCGATCCATAATCATTTCTCTTGAGCTACCCGGCAAACAGGTCAGGAACGGAGTATTATATGAAGTACGCAAAAGAAGAAGTAATACAGTATGTGGCCGAGGAGGACGTGAAATTCATCCGCCTCGCCTTCTGCGACGTCTACGGAAAGCAGAAGAACATCTCAATAATGCCCGACGAGCTCCCGCGCGCCTTCGATTACGGCATCGCCTTCGACGCGTCGGCGATAGCCGGATTCGGCGACGAGGCCCACTCGGATCTCCTCCTCCATCCCGATCCCGGGACGCTGACATGGCTGCCCTGGAGACCCGAGCACGGCAAGGTGGTCAGGATGTTCTGCTCGGTCACCTATCCCGACGGACGTCCCTTCGAGTGCGACACCAGAAGTCTGCTCAGACAGGCCGAGGCAGACGCCGCGAAGGCAGGGTTCAGCTTCTTTTTCGGCGCCGAGCAGGAATTCTATCTCTTCGAGCTCGACGAAAAGAACAACCCGACGACAGTTCCCTACGACACCGCCGGTTATATGGACATCGCCCCCGAAGACAGAGGCGAGAACGTCCGCCGCGAGATCTGTCTCACGCTGGAGCAGATGGGCATCAGGCCCGAAAGCTCGCACCACGAGGAAGGTCCCGGGCAGAACGAGATCGATTTCCGCTACACCGGGGCTCTCGCCGCGGCCGACAACGTCATGACCTTCCAGACGGTGGTCAGAACGGTCGCCCGGCGGAACGGCCTCTGTGCGGATTTTTCGCCGAAGCCGCTTGAAAGCCGGCCGGGGAACGGATTCCACATCAATATCTCGGTAAAGCCTGACGCCTCTTCGAAGATCCTCGATCAGGTAATAGCCGGCATTCTGGAGAAGACCGTCCCGATGACGCTTTTCCTCAATCCCACCCCCGCATCCTACTTCAGGCTGGGAAAGATGAAGGCGCCGAAATTCGTATCCTGGTCGGCCGAAAACCGCTCGCAGCTCATCCGCGTCCCGGCCGCCTCGGGAGAATACAAACGCGCCGAGCTCCGCTCCCCCGATCCGTCGGCGAACCCCTACATAGCCTTCGCGCTCATAATCAGAGCGGGCCTGTACGGGATCAGGAACGGGCTGAAGCTGCCCTCTCCGGTTGACATAAATCTTTTCAGGGCCGATCCGGAGGTCCTGTCCAAACTCGCGGAGCTGCCGGGCGACCTGATATCCGCCAGGGCAGCAGCCGCCTCAGATCCCTTCATCGTCGAAAGCCTGCCGGCTGAGATCAGAGAGATCTACCTGGCGTGACCACGTAAACTGACAAATACTGCGGAAGGAGGGGAGAGATTGAGCCTCAAAGAACGCACCTACAGTATTCTCATAGTTTCCGCGTCGGACAGGATCACAGAGGCGCTCTCGGAAGTCTTTCCCCTTGCCGTCTTCTCGCCGGTTAACACGGTCTCAAACGTAAGCGCGGCAAAGAGGGCGATATCCGAACGAGATTTCGATATCGTTGTGGTCAATCCGCCGCTCCCCGACGACAGCCTGCGGTTCGCCGTCGATACTGTCGACACGTCCGGATCGGTGCTGCTCTACCTCGCAAGGGCGGAGCAGTACGCCAACGTATACGACCTGCTGGCCGAGCACGGCGTCTTCGTCGTTCAGAAGCCTGTGCCGATGTCTGTCTTAAGGACGGTCTCGGGCTGGCTGATCAGCGCGAGGGAGCGCCTGCGCCGGAGCGAAAAGAAGACGCTGTCGATCGAAGAAAAAATGAACGAGATCAGGCTCTCAAACCGCGCCAAGCTTCTCCTGATAAGCGAACTGAAGATGACGGAGGCCGACGCGCACAGGTATATTGAAAAACAGGCGATGGACCGTTGCGTTTCCAAGCGCGTGATCTCCGAAGAGATCATAAAGACCTACGGGTAGAAAAGCGGCACGTTACGCCAAAGAAAGCTGTTCCGGCGGCGGGACTGCCCTCCCTGCCTGATCATCCGGAAAAAGAAAAAAGACAAAAAGGGATAACTCATGCCTTTTAAGATCATCAGAAACGATATAACATGCGTCGCCTGCGACGCGATAGTTAACGCCGCCAACGCCGCTCTCCGTCCGGGGGGCGGCGTCGACGGCGCAATTCACCGCGCGGCGGGTCCCGGACTTTACGAAGAATGCAGAAAGCTCGACGGCTGCCCGACCGGCGAAGCGAGGCTGACGGGCGGATACAACCTTCCGGCAAAATACGTCATACATACCGCCGGGCCGGTATGGCAGGGCGGCGGCTTCGGCGAGGAGGCGCTGCTGCGCTCCTGCTACCGCAGCGCGCTGGCGATCGCGAAGGAGCATGGCTTTGAAAGTGTGGCCTTTCCGCTCATATCCGCCGGAGTCTACCGATATCCGAAGGATCAGGCGCTGAGGATCGCCGTCGAAGAGATATCCTCCTTCCTGTGCGAAAACGAGATGCTCGTCATTCTCGTGATCTATGACAGGGCCTCCTTCGACATCGGAAGCGAGCTCTTTGACAGCATAGCGGCTGTTATCAACAGCAATGATTCCGCCTGCGCGCGGCCCTTGCGCGAGCTCCGGTCCGCGGCACAGCCGCTCCCCGACCTGCCTGCGGCAGGACGGGCAAAAAGAGCTGTAACTGTGAAAAAAGAAAGACGCGGTCTGCGCGGTGCCGCCAGGAATAAACAGGCGGAAACAGCCGCCCGGGAAGACTGCGAACACACCGAGCCGTTATATGACGCTTTTCCCTCCCCTGCCGCCGAGCCTGTCCCGGCGATCGGCAAAACTCCACGTCGCGGTGCGACTGCCGCCGCGTACGCCGGCGAGGCGGCAAACGGTGCCTTTTGCAACGGCGCGGCGAAAGGTTCTCTGGAGGAGGCGCTGTCGCGTATCGGCGAGACTTTTTCCGAGATGCTGCTGCGCAAGATCGACGAAAAGGGCATGACCGACGTCGAGTGCTACAAGAAGGCGAACATCGACCGCAAGCTCTTCTCGAAGATCCGCGGCGACCGCCTATACCGTCCGAGCAGGCAGACAGCGATCGCCTTCGCGGTCGCGCTCGAGCTTTCGCCGGAGGAGACCGGGGAGCTGCTTATGAAGGCGGGCTTCGCCCTCTCGGAAAGCAGCAGATCCGACATAATAGTCATGTATTTCATATCCAGAGGAAACTACAACATTCACGAGATCAACGAGGCGCTCTTCGCCTTCGATCAGGCTCTTCTGGGAGCCTGAGGATCAGTCGCGGACAGCGGCTCGTTGAAAAAACCGCGACGCGTTTTTTTCTACCTGCCTCTCTTTATTGCCGCACCGTCTGTTTCAGTTAAATTTTCTTCAGGAGACGACAAGTTGAACATCATCGTATGCGTAAAACAGGTGCCGGGCACTTCTAACGTCGAAGTCGATCCGGTGACCGGCGTGCTTAAGCGCGACGGGACCAGCGTCAAGCTGAACCCCTACGATCTCTTCGCCCTCGAAGCCGCCTTCCGGATCAGGGAGAAGGCCGGCGGCAGTATCACCGCCCTCTCGATGGGCCCCGGCCAGGCGGCGGGATCGCTGCTCGAGGCGGTATACATGGGCGCCGACCGCGGCGTTCTGCTGACCGACCGGCTCTTCGCCGGCGCCGACGTACAGGCGACGAGCTACGTCCTCAAATGCGGAGTCGAAAAGATCGGTGACTTCGACCTCATCGTCTGCGGCAAACAGACCACCGACGGCGACACCGCCCAGGTCGGGCCCGAGCTTGCGGAGCAGCTCGGAATCGAGCACGCGGCCGGAGTCGTGTCGATCGACGAAGTCGGCGAGGACAGCATAACCGTCACTCTCGATCTCGACAGCGCGGTCCAGACGCAGAAGATGAAGCTTCCCTGCCTGATAACCGTCGCCAAAGACATCTTCACTCCGAGACTTCCCTCCTTCAGGCGCCGCTTCGAAACGTCCTCAGACGCCGTTACGGCATATACCGCGGCGGATCTGGGCGGCATCGACCCGTCGCGCTGCGGTCTCAAGGGATCGCCGACTCAGGTCGAGCGCATCTTTCCTCCCGAGACCCGCGGAGAGCGGGAATTCTACGACGGCGACGACCCGGCCGGCAGGCTCTTCTCGATCCTGTCAGAGGGCAGATATCTGTGAGGCGCGCCATGGGACTTGTGATACACAATGAAAAGATCGACCGCGCCGCGGCCGAAAAGCTTATGGCGCTCTGTCCTTTTTCGGCGATAGGATACGAAGGCGGAAAGCTCTCGATAGGGGCGGGCTGCCGGATGTGCAGGCTCTGCGTAAAAAAAGGCCCATCGGGGGCGGTGACCTTTGAGGAGGAGCGCCGCGGCTGCGACAAATCCGCCTGGACCGGCATCGCGGTATTCGCCGAGCAGCGCGGCGGCAGGATCCATCCGGTCTCCCTCGAGCTCGCCGGAAAGGCGAGGGAGCTTGCCCGCGTCACCGGGCATCCGGTGCTCGCCCTGCTGATCGGTGACGGTGTCGGGAACGCGGCGGAGGAGCTGCTTGAATACGGCATAGACAAGGTATATCTCTACGACGATCCGGCCTTCCGCGACTTTCTGATCTCGCCATACGCCGCCGCATTTGCCGATTTCATCGAAAAGGCAAAGCCTTCGTCTATACTCGTCGGGGCGACCTCTCTCGGTCGTTCGCTGGCGCCTAAGGTCGCCGCCAGAGTGAGAGCCGGCCTCACCGCCGACTGCACGATGCTTGAAATGAAGGAAAACACCGATCTCGTCCAGATCCGCCCGGCTTTCGGCGGGAACATCATGGCTCAGATCGTCACCCCTAACACGAGACCTCAGTTCTGCACGGTGAGATACAAGATCTTCTCCTCTCCCGAAAGGGGCGAACCTCACGGCGAGACCGTCAGGATGCCGGTGCCGGAGGAGATGAAGGCGGGACGGACAGAGATCATAAAGATCCTGAAAAAGCCGGAGGAGACCGACATCTCCGACGCAGAGACGATAGTCGCAGTCGGACGGGGACTGAGATCGAAGGAAGATCTGGCTCTCGCGGAAAAGCTCTGCTCTCTTCTGCACGCCCGGCTCGCCTGCACGAGACCCCTCGTCGAGGCGGGATGGCTCGACGCGAAGAAGCAGATCGGTCTGTCGGGCAGGACGGTCAAGCCGAAGCTCATCATCACGCTCGGGATATCCGGATCGGTCCAGTTCGCCGCCGGAATGCGCGGCGCCGACCGGATAATCGCGGTCAACAGCGACCCTGACGCCCCGATCTTCTCGATCGCGCACCACGGGATCGTCGGGGATCTCTACGAAGTCGTCCCCGCGCTTCTGAAAAAGGCAGAGGAGGCAGGCCATGTTCTGTAAAACAGCTCCCGCGGACATAGAATATCTGAAGACCGCGACAGCCCCCGACCGGGTTCTGACCGGGGATGAGATCGCCGAGGAATACAGTCACGACGAGCTGGGCGGCATCAGCGCGCGTCCCGACGTACTTGTGCGGGTCAGATCGGCCGAAGAGATCTCGGCGGTGATGAGATACGCGAACGAAAAGCTGATCCCGGTGGTCGTAAGAGGCAGCGGGACGGGACTCGTCGGAGCCTCGGTGGCGCTCGAGGGCGGGATCATGATCGAGACAGTCGGCATGAACCGGATACTCGAGCTCGATGAGGAAAACCTCACGGTGACCGTCGAGCCGGGAGTCCTGCTCATGGACCTCGCTGCCTTCGCCGAGTCGCACGGCTTCCTCTATCCCCCCGATCCCGGCGAAAAATCTGCGACGATCGGCGGCAACATAAGCACCAACGCCGGCGGGATGAGGGCGGTGAAATACGGAGTCACCCGCGACTTCGTCAT
>ONVJ01000238.1 GCA_900321265.1 uncultured Eubacteriales bacterium | reverse complement strand
GCATAAAAAAATGGGGTTGTTCAAAAACTCGTGAGTCGAGTTTTTGAACAACCCTGCGACATTTTTCCAAACGCGGGACCGCGCCGGACTTACTTCATATACAGCCCGCCGTTGACGTCGATGACGTCGCCGGTGACGTATGAGGAGAGGTCGGAGGAAAGGAAGAGAACGGCTCCCGCGATGTCCTCGGGCGTGCCGAAGCGGCAGAGAGGGATCGTCTTTTCGGGGGCGTCTTTCGGGTCGGTCAGCCAGGACAGGCCCTGCGCCATCGCCGTCAGCGTCCTGCCGGGGCAGACGCAGTTCGAGGTGATGTTGTACTTTCCGCCCGAAAGAGCGAAGCATTTCGAGATATTGAGGACTCCCGCCTTGGCGGAGGAGTATGCGCAGGAGGAAGATCTTCCGCCGCGTTCGCCCGCCATCGACGATATGTGCACGAGCTTTCCGTAGTTCTGCCTCTTCATGATCTCGAAGACGGCCTGGGTGCAGAAGAAAACGCTCTTTATGTCGAGGGTCTGCATCCTGTCCCAGTCCTCGAGGGTGATTTCCTCGACTCTCGCGGTTCCGGTGATGCCGGCGTTGTTCACCCAGATATCGATCCTTCCGGTGACCGCCGCCAGCTTGTCCACCTCCGCCTTCAGGTTGGTGAAATCGGCGACGTTGAAATACTCCGCGACGGCGCGTCCGCCGTCCGCGACGATCTTTGCCGCGGTCTCCTTCGCTTTTTCAAGGTTGATGTCGGTGACGATGACGAAGGCGCCGTTCGCGCCGAGCATTTCGGCTATCGCCGCGCCGATGCCCTGTCCGGCCCCGGTAACTACCGCGGTCTTTCCTTCGGTTAGTCCGAATCTGTTGTTTTTCATTGTATTTCTCCTTCTTTCCTGCGTTTGATCGCCGAAATGAGCTCGTGTATAAGGCCGACGGTCGTCGATATGATCGGGGCGACCGATCCGACGATGCTCATGAAGTTGCCGGTCACGATATTGTAAATTAGATAGAGCAGGGAACAGACGAGCATGATCGACTTCGTCGCGACCGTGTTCTTTACGAAGAGGGCGACGACCGCCATGGCGCTTCCGACGGCGGGCAGGAGGTAGAGGAACCTGAACCCGTTCACGACCGAGTCGACGACGGGAGAGATCATCATCAGCGCGATGAAGACCCAGAGCCAGGCGGTATGATCCGCCCACTTCCGCCTGCCCCTGTTGAGGAAGACGAAATCCCGCCCGATCGCTATCCCGCAGAGGATGCCTCCGGTCAGCGAGCCGAAAAGCAGATACTGTACGCTCCAGAGGATGTCGGACAGCATCTTCAGCGCGAGTATCCGCTCGCGCCGGTTGCTTATATAGATCAGCAGCGTCTCGATCACGGCGACGACACCGATCCAGAAGGCGGCGATCTGCGTTCCCTGCAGTTCGCCGTAGCCGGTGAGTTTTATAAGAGTTTCGGTAAGAGTCAACTGTCCGCCCCGTCCGCCGGCCGGGCCGGCCGGGGTGGCCTGGGTCCGGAGCTGCCGCCCGGCAGTTTTTCCGACAGGCGATATTTTATCATTTTCGGAGCGGTTTGTCAATCCGAAAGAGAGATATTTGACAGTTTTGCCCCATGTAAAACGCCCGACGGACGTCAGAGGGTAGAGGACCCGGGTCTTCGTGAGGGCCGCAGGCGTTGCCACGGCACGCCGACGGCCCGTCCGGCATATCGGACCCGGCAGGGTAAAGGAGGATGACGGTATATGAAGAGAAAACAAAAGATGCCGGCGCTGACGGCGGCCCTGCTGCTGACCCTGCTGGCAGTATCGGTTTTGACCGCGGTGCGAACCGGAGCGGTCGCCGAAGTCAGAGTCAACTCAGGGACCGGGGCGGCGTCCGCCGTGGCGGTCGCCGAAAAGATCGGCAGGCTGGGAGTCAGGCTGAACGTCGGCGGAGAGATCAGCGCCTTTTCCTTTTCGATGCCCACCTGGAGCGTCAGCGGCGTGTACGAGGCCGATCTCTCGGTGTACGAATGGAAGGGGAGCGTAAAAAAGACGGTGTCAGAGGCGCCGCTCGCCTCTAAGAGGTTCACGAGGCTGCAGGACAACGCGACGAACCGGGTGACGCTGCCGTCGCCGCTTCCCGCCGGGGAGTATCTCTTCGCGATCGAAAACACGGTCGGCAACGTCGGCTGCTGGGCCGGCGAGCCCTCGGGGCGGAACTGCATACTCACTTACAGCGACGGGGTGGAATCGAGGATCGAGCCCCTGATGACGGTCACTTTTACGGGCGGCGCGCCCGAGGTGCCCTTTCTGGAGGTAAAAAGCGTGGAGGAATCATACGGAAAGGCTCCGGTCTATGAGGAGAGCGGAGAAGAGATGAAGGATCTGTCCGCCTACCGGCTCGAAGGCAGTCTCTACCCGGCAAACAGCGTCATGCCCGACACCTGGGTCTTCACCGACGGTCTTGGCAGACGGTCGCTGACCAACGCCGAGGTCGGCGACCCGCGGGAGGACAGGACTCTCGCGATCTTCTACTGGACCTGGCACGCCTCGCAGGGCGCTTCGGCGAAGCCCTTCAACGTCCAGAAATTTCTCGACGCCGAAGAGGCGAAGGGCGTCGACCTGTCGTCGATAATCAACGACTATTCCTACGCCGGATGGCCCGGAGCGGGATACCAGAACTTCTGGGACGAGCCGATATACGGATACTACCGCACCAACGACGAATGGGTCCTCCGCCGCCACGCAGAGCTTCTCGCGAACGCCGGCGTCGACGTCGTCTTCACCGACAACACCAACGGGACTTTCACCTGGAGAGACAGCTATACGCCTCTTCTTGAGACCTGGACGACGGCGCAGAAGGACGGAGTCGCCTCGCCGAAGGTCTCCTTCATGCTGCCCTTCGCCGCGAACGCCGACAGCGTGACGCAGATGAAGGCACTCTATCTCGACATTTTCAGGGAGGGAAGCTTCCGCTCGCTCTGGTATTGGCTTGACGGAAAACCGATGCTGATGGCGTATGCGTCGGGGCTCTCGGCCGCCGATCCGCTTCAGAAGGAGATAAAGAGCTTCTTCACCTTCCGCGCGAACGTCCCCGGCTACACCGACCGTACCTCAAACCTTAAGTCCTGGGGATGGCTTTCGATGTATCCCCAGACGGTGTATTATTCGAAGGCCTCGCAGATCACCGGCGGGATGCCCGAGCAGGTCACCGTCGGCGTCGCGCAGAACCACAACTACGTCACTCATCAGCTCTCTGCAATGAACGGGCCGAACACGGCCGACAGGACCTATACCTCGAAGGGATACGACACCCGGCCCGACGCGCTACTGCGCGGCGCGAATTTCGAGGAGCAGTTCGGATACGCGCTGGACGTCGATCCGAAGGTCATCTTCGTCACCGGCTGGAACGAGTGGATCGCCGGCAGATACGAGGAGTGGTGCGGCGTAAAGAACGCCTTCCCCGACGAGTTCAACGCGAAGGCGAGCCGCGACCTCGAGCCTTCGAGGGGTGTCTTGAAGGATCACTACTACTATCAGCTGGTAAATTTCGTGCGGCAGTACAAGGGCGTGAGGGCGATACCCGAACCGACCGGCATGAAGACGGTGACGGTCGGCGGCGGAGCCGCTCAGTGGGCGGACGTCGGCCCCTACTTCGCGGGTTATATCGGAAATACCGCCGACCGCGACGCCTCGGGATACGGCGGCATCAGATACACCGAGAGGTCGGCGAGGAACGATCTGATCGGCGCGCAGATCGCGCGCGACACCGATATGATCTACATCCTCGTCGAGTGCGCGGAGGAGATCACGCCATACACCGATCCGCTCTGGATGAACGTCTATCTCGACACTACGGGTGAGAACGACGGCTGGAACTCCTTCAACTACGTGATCAACCGGACGGCGCCGAAGGACGGGTCGACCGCCCTGCTCGAGCGCTTCACCGGGAATGGCTTTGAGACCGAATACGTTGCCGACGTAAACTATTCGGTAAGCGGCAGATATCTTGAGATCGCGGTAAAAAAGAGCGATCTCGGCATATCCGGCAATGATTTCACTCTGAACTTCTCGGTCACCGACAACGTCCACGACGCCTCCGACGCCGGAAGAAAGTCGGGCGGGAAAACGGTCTACACCTCCTTCACCGGCGACATACTTGATTTCTACACCTC
>ONVJ01000090.1 GCA_900321265.1 uncultured Eubacteriales bacterium | reverse complement strand
GCGGCGCTCCCGTACTTCAGCGGCTTGACGTTTTCAAGCTCGGAAAAGAAGAGTTCGTAGCAGGCGACGCAGTATGCCCCCGAGCCGAAGGGCTCGGCGACGGTCTTGTCGTCGCGGAACTGCTCGTGGGTCAGCCGCCTGTTTTCAAACCCGATGAGACGGTAGCCTTTTACGGCGGAGGGATTGAATTCCACCTGCGCCTTCACGTTCTTCGCCACCGGGAAGACGAGCGAGCTGTATTTCCTGTGCAGGATCTCCTTGACGTCGGCGATGTTGTTCACGACGAAGTAGTTGCCGTTTCCGTTTTTCGCCAGCGCCTCCAGCTTGTCGTCGCGAAGATTGTACAGACCGGTCCCGATGCAGGACAGATAGGCGCCGGTCTCCCGCTTCTCCTCTATGAGTTTGATGAGCCCGCCCTTTTCGGTGATGCCGAAATTCAGGTCGCCGTCGGTCACGAGGATCACGCGGTTGATCCCGTCTTCAATGAAATTCTCCTCCACGATCGAGTAGGCCGTCTCGATCCCCTTCGAGCCGTTCGTGCAGCCCTCGATGTACATCTCGCGGAGCTTGTCAAGCACGTGATCGATGCCGTGTTTTCTGTCGACCCTCATCCCGTTGATGAAGGTGTGGTCGGTCGTGGAATAGGTGACGACGCTGAAGACGTCGTTCTCGCCGAGGCTCGCGAAGACGGTCGCGAGCGTCGCGCGGATCTGAAGTGTCTTTGAGCTCATGCTGCCCGAGGTGTCGATCAGAAGAACGATGTTTTTCCTTGCCGGAATGGCGTCTTTCGCTTTGATCCCCAGGAAAAGGAAGCCTTTGTCTCCATCCCTCGTCATTTCTTTCGTGACCTCAAAAAGATCATCCTTCGCCTCGCAAAGGTCGTAGGGAATGAAGTTGAGAAGCTCCTCGGTGCGGATCGAGTCATGCGCGATGCGGGATCTTTCGCGGAAGTTGCCGAGCATTATCGCCGCCGACGCGGTGTTGAAGGTCGTCCGGAAGGTGGAGGTGGGAGAGGTCGCGGTGCTCTGAGGGCCGACCTCCTCGATATGCTCATATTCGTCGGAACGCAGGTCCTCGATGTCCGCTTCGATGGGCATCGCCATCGACATCATGTTCAGGGCTCCGCCGGTTGGCGCCGGCATGCTGTATGCTTTCATGAAAACCGCGTCTTCCACCGGTTCGACCGTCATCTGCGCCTCAGGGGCGGAGAACTTCGCGTTTGACATGACCGCCCGCTTTCTGACGCCGAACACCACGTCGCTCCTTTCATACCTGCGCCTGAAAGTAAGTCCGGCGATCCTTTCCGCCTGCTTACGGGTATAGCCCAGCGACACATAGTAGGCGATCTCTTTTTCGTTCTCGGTTATTCTGTCTGTCATTTTTCTCTCTCCTTCTCTCTGAATGATTCGGATTTCTCTCAACTGTCCCGGCTGAGCGTCAGGCAGGGGCGCCCGCCGGTTTGCTTCTGCGTTAACAGTATATCACAAAAGACTGCCCGAGTGGTCGCTTTTCAGGCGACATTTGCCGGGCAGTCCCGCTTTTTTTCGGCGGTTTTCGAGTCTTTTTCAGTTCAGTTCGACGTCGATATATACCGGGAAGTGATCCGACAGGGTGTAGTAGAAGTCGGGCAGGATATGACCGAAGGTCAGCACCTTCGAGGTACCGAGCCCGCGGACGAGCATGTGGTCGATGCCGTTGGCGGTGTAGGTCCCGCTTGAAAGCGTCAGCGAGAAGCCCGACGGCGAGCAGGAGTGATAGCCGCGTTTGTCGTCGGTCGACACCGTCGCGATCTTCTGGCAGTTGAGGAATCCGCCGTCGGTGAGAACGGCGAAGGCCTTCGAGGTCGTCTGGGTGTTCAGGTCGCCCTGTATGAAGACGGGGCATCCGTAGGTCTCCTCAAGCTCCTTCGTCAGCGCGACGATCTCTGCCGCCTGCCGCTCCCGGCTGGCGTTGCTGCCTTCCTGGGCGGATTCGCTCTTCCACCAGAGGTGGGTCGAGAGCGAGATGAAGTGCTTCCCGGTCGCGTTATGCCTGAAATATCCCCAGGTGTAGCCCTTCGAGCTCGCGTCGGAGGCGTATCCGAAGACGTGATGTCCG
>ONVJ01000182.1 GCA_900321265.1 uncultured Eubacteriales bacterium | reverse complement strand
GTCTGCGTCGCGCAGGCAGAAGCCGAGGTCGGTCCAGTTGGCCAGATCCTCGGATACCTTTACCTTGTATCCCTCGCCGGCGGCGTTCGTCGCGTACATATAGTATTTTCCCCCGTAACAGAGGATGAAGGGATCGGCGCCCTCGATTCCTTTCGGGATCACGGGATTGCACCATGTAGCCCCGGCGACCTGCGGGACCTCAGAGATCCCGATGCCGGAAAAGGACACTCCGCCCAACGACCCGCAGTCGAAGATGACGAGGTCGCCCGCCGGCTTGCAGTCAAGATCGAAGAGCAGGTTGTCCGCCGGATCCTCCGCGGTTCCCATGCTGACCTTTACGTTGCTGCCATTGAAATCAAGCGTCACATCAAAGGGCACTCCCTCGCGGATATCCGCCGATTTGGCAGACTTCCAGGACAGAAAGCCCCTGTCGTTCACGTAGAGAGTTACTTTGTGCAGGGTGTGGCTGAAGACGAGGCGGTAGCCGTCGTCGGGCGCCGACGACTTGAAACATATTGCGCCGGATCCCTTCCCCGCCGAGAGCACGCTCACCGTCAGCCTGAATTCGCTCCTGTCCGGGGTGAACGCCGCGGTGTTCTGAACGCCGATCTTTCCGGCCTCCGCAGCGACGGTCCCGTCCGACCATACCGCACCCCCGCTGAACTCGAGCGCGACGGGCGGCTCGTCGGCGACCGCGGTGGTATTATCCTCCGTCGATCCTTCCGCCGTCGACACGGAACCGCTCTGTCCTTCAGGGCCGGCGCAGGCCGCGCTTCCAAGGAGAAGGGCGGCGAGGCAGGCGAAAATGCCAAATCTTTTCATAGTTTCAATATTACTCCGTTGCTGTTTATTATCGATTATCAATTTAAATAATATCATCTGCTGAAAGGAAAACCTCATGGAAGCTCAGACCGGAAAAACACTGAAGCCGATCACCAACCGTATCCTCTGGATCTTTGCCGTCGGTCAGTTCGGATGGAGTCTGCTCTCCGGAATCGTCTCCACCTGGCTCGTTCACCTTTACACCGGCGTCCCCGAAAATCCCGGAGACACCAACGGACTCTTCGCGAGTTTCATCACTCAGAGCCCGATACTTGCAACCCTCACCCTCTTCGGAGTGATCACAGCTTTCGGCCGCATCTTCGACGCCGTCACCGACCCGCTGATCGCGAGCTGGTCAGACCGCGCCGGCTTCAGGGGCGGAAGGCGCATCCCCTTCATGAAGGCGGTCGCGATCCCCTTCGCCCTCGTCACGGTGGCGATCTTCGCGCTTCCCCAGACGGGCAGCACGACGCTCAACAACGTCCTGATGTTCCTTCTGCTGATACTCTTCTACCTCTTCATGACGCTCTACTGCACGCCCTACAACGCACTGATCGCCGAGCTCGGAAACACCCAGAAGAACCGCATCAACGTCTCGACCTATATCTCCTTCACCTACATCGCCGGCTTCTCGCTCTCGACCCTCGTCCCGACGGTCGCCGGTCCTCTCGGATCTCTGGTCGGCGGACAGGAGAACGGCATGAAGCTCGCAATCGCGATACTCTCGCTCGTCGCCGGAGCCGCCATGATCATCCCGTCATTCCTGATAAAGGAGCGAGAGTACATCGACTCGAAGCCGGTCAACACCCCGGCCTTCAGATCGCTGATCAAGACCTTCGCCGACGGACAGTTCAGGCGCTTCGTCTATTCCGACGTCATCTATTTCTTTGCCGTGACCCTCTTCCAGACCGGCCTTGCCGACTTTGAGACGAGGCTCATGGACATCGATTCCTCATACACCTTCCTGCTCACCGTGCTGATGACGGTCGTGAGCCTCATGCTCTACCCCGCCGTCAACCTGCTGGCGAAGAAGATCGGCAAGAAAAAGCTGATCATCACCGGCTTCTTCACCTACTCCGCGGTCTTCCTCATAACCGCGCTCTGCGGAAAGGGCCTCTTCTGGGGCATCCTGATCGCCGGCTGCGCCGGGATCCCGATGGCTATCCTCGGCATCCTCCCGCAGGCCTGCGTCGCCGACGTCTCCGAACTGAACACCCTGAAGACGGGCGAGGACCGCAGCGGCATGTTCTTCGCCGCCAGGACCTTCGCGATGAAACTCGGACAGGCGCTCTCGATGGTGATATACACCTCGGTGACCGTCGCGACGATCACCCGCGCCGCCGACGGCAGCGAGATCAGATCGGTCAGCGCCGGTCAGTACCGGACGGTCGCCTGGATCGCCACCGCGGCCTGTGTGACCGGAGCCGTCCTCTTCTTCTTCTACCGAGAGAAGAAGGTCCTCGGAGACATCGAGCGGCTCAAGGCCGAAAAGACCGACGCGGACAGCGGCAACTGATACAAACAGATACTGCCGCATGAGAAACTTCACTGTGATACCCGAGGCGGATTTCGCCTCAGAGATGGACCGTAGGGTCGATCCCTTTCTCGAGTCGGTCAGGACCGACGGCATATTCCGCGGGTGCGACGGCAAAGCCCTCTGCTGGCATTCCTTTGCCGCCGGCAGCCCGGTCGCCAACGTCGTCATCCTTCACGGATATACCGAATCGGGGGAAAAATACCGTGAGATGTCATGGTATTTCCTCTCGCAGGGATATTCTGTCTGGCTCTACGACCAGCGCGGCCACGGAAAGAGCTGCCGCGACGTCCCCGACAAAACGCTGACGCACGTCGACCGCTTCGACGATTACGTCGGCGATCTCGAATGCTTCCTCGAGCAGATCGTCCCGCGGGATCTTCCGCTCTTCCTCTATTCGCATTCGATGGGCGGCGCGGTCGCCGCGCTTTTCCTTGAGAATCACCCTCACACCTTCGACCGGGCGGTGCTCTCCTCGCCGATGGTGGCTCCCTCCACCGGAAGCTATCCCGCATTCGCCGGACGGGCGATATGCAGGGCGGCAAAGCTCTTCGGCGGCGCGAAGAAAAGGATCTTCATGGCTTCCGACTATCCGGGGCATGAGGTCTTTGCCGATTCCTGCGGCAATTCCGAGCCCCGTTTCTCCCGGTACGAGCTTTTCCGCCGCACCCACGAGGACTATCAGAACTTCTCGCCGACCTACTCATGGACGCTCGAGTCGCTCCTCGTCTGCCGCCGTATACTGAAGAAGGGCAGGCCCGAGCGCATCGAAACGAAGGTGCTGATCCTTTCCGGGGGCAGGGACACCGTCGTGCTGATACCTCCCCAGCAGGAGCTGGCGGAGCGCATACCGCACTGCCGCTACAGGATGTTCCCGACCGCCAAGCACGAGATATTCATCAGCACCGACGACATAATGATCCCCTACGTCGAAGAGATCCTCTCCTTCTTCGGGAGAGACTGAGCGGGGGCCGGATCAGGGAGAGAATGCTTTTTCCCCTCGCGGGCGGCCCTCAGCCCAGTCTGGGGGAATAGAGCGGGCTGTCCCAGAATATCTTTCCGCCCGCCTCTTCCGCGAGGCCGTCGCAGACTGTCTGAAGTTCGGCAAGAAAGCCCTTTTCACGCTTGCGGCTCCTTCTTCCCTTCGCTCTGTAGAGTTCCTTTTCAAAATACGCGTCGCCCGAGATCACGAAATCCTCGGGATCGCGGTAGGGGAAGAAGGAGACCGAGGCGGTATAGCTTATCTCGCCGGCGTCGGAATCGGCGGTCAGCTTGACCTTTACCGCCCTCCGCTTCACTCCGCCAAAATTTCCTTCTGCTCTGTAGCAGCAGTCGAACACGTCGATAACGTTCATTTTCAGATACCCGCTTTCGCTGATAATTCCGGCACAGCGCCGGACACATATATTAAACAACATATCAGGCTCTTTGTCAAGAGCCTGAGGAAAAAAGAGGACCCGGAATGAGGATACTCGTCGATATGGACGACACGATCGAGCGGCTGCTCGACGCCTGGCTGAAGGTCGCGAACGAAAGATACGGAACGGACGTCGCGTACGACGACGTAAGATCCTGGAACGTCACCGAGGCCTTCCCCGGACTTACGCCCGAGCAGATATACGGACTCCCCAGGGAGCCCGGCTTCTGGAAGAACGTAAAGCCGATGCCCGGCGCCCCCGAGGCGCTGAAGCGCTTCATCGACGCCGGACACGAGGTCTATGTCGTCACCGCGACGCAGTTCTGCGTCGTCCCCGAAAAGATGACCGAGGTCCTCTTCCGCTATTTTCCTTTCCTCACGCAGAAGCAGGTCATCATAACCTACAACAAGCAAATGATAAAGGGCGACGTGCTGATCGACGACGGTCCGCACAACCTCGAAGGCGGCGATTATATCAAGATCCTTATGACGGCTCCGCACAACCGGAGCTACGACGCCGAGGCGCACGGCATGATCCGCGTGGGCTCCTGGCCAGAGATCGAAAGTGTCATCGAAAAGCTCGCCGCGGGCGGGTAACTGACCGCCGCGGTCCCGCTTAGAAACTTATGCACGAGGCTGTTAAAAAACTCGCTACGCGATTTTTTTAACTAGCCGACGAGCAATTGCTCGCCGCGAGACCGCGGCGTTTTTGCCCGT
>ONVJ01000094.1 GCA_900321265.1 uncultured Eubacteriales bacterium | reverse complement strand
CTTTTTGCATTCCATCATGCCGATGCCCGTCTTGGCGCGGAGAGCGGCAACGTCTTTTGCGGAAATAATAGCCATTGTGATTCCTCCGATTGATGATTATTCGGCGTCGGCCGGAGCTTCTTCGGTCTCCTCGGCTGGAGCGGTCTCTTCGCCCTGCTTGCCCTCGATGACGGCATCGGCGAGAAGCGAGGAGATGAGCTTGATGGCGCGGATGGCGTCGTCGTTGCCGGGGATGATGTAGTCGGCGTCGTCAGGGTCGCAGTTGGTGTCGACGATGGCGATCACGGGGATGCCGAGCTTTTTTGCCTCGAGAACGGCGTTGGCCTCCTTCTTCGGGTCGACTATGAAGACTGCCGACGGGAGGGTGGTCATGTTCTTGATTCCGCCGTAGTTCTTCTCAAGGTCGGAGAGCTCTTTCATCTTTGAAGCGGCTTCCTTCTTGGTAAGAGAAGACCATGTGCCGTCCTCGCTCATCTTCGCAAGGGTGTTGAGCTTGTTGATCGAGTTCTTGATGGTCTTGAAGTTGGTCATCATACCGCCCGGCCATCTCTCGTTGACGTAGAACATGCCGCATCTCTCGGCCTCTTCCTTGATGGCGTCGGCGGCCTGCTTCTTGGTGCCGATGAAGAGAAGCGTTCCGCCGTCAGCGGAAAGATCTCTGACGTAGTTGTAGGCCTCTTCGAACTTCTTTACCGTTTTCTGGAGATCGATGATATAGATCCCGTTTCTCTCGGTGAAGATGTAATCGGCCATCTTGGGGTTCCATCTTCTGGTGTGGTGTCCGAAATGGACGCCGGCTTCAAGCAGCTGCTTGATGGTTACGACTGACATTGTTTCAATGTCCTCCTTTGAATTTGGTTTTTCCACCACATGCGAAACACAACCCGGAACTTTCGTCACCGACGGGAGAAATCGCATGTGTGTGTATTTGGGACGTCGCGCGGAGGTCGCTGCTCCGGCGCAAACGCGAGTATTATATCACTTTAGTTATATGAATGCAAGTAAAAAATCGATCTGCTGCGAAAATTTACAATCTGTTTACAATTCATGGAGAGCCATTTGATCAAAACGGGTCACGACGCACTCTCTCCTTCTTTATCTTCTTCTCTGCTTTCTCATCTCTGCAGCCGACCTCGAAAACAGGAGCTCTGTCGCGCCGAGAGAGATCAGAAAAGAGGATGCCGCGGGAATGAGCGAGAGCGCCACTGCCTTCAGAAGCTCAGGCGCGTCTGGCGCCGCTGTTCCGAGAAGAGTCGGGATTGCCAGAGACGCGGCAAGCGATATTATCAGAATAGCGGCAAGACAAATGAAAGGCGTCGTACCCGGCCCCTGATAACCGAAATGCCTTTCGGCAGATATCCTCGAAGCAAGGATGGCGCCGACCGCGGACAGCGTCAGCGAAGGAAAAACGAAGCTACTGTAAACGCCTTCGGTATTCAGGAGCAGTCCCGAAACAGAGATCACCGCGGCAAGGGCGGCGCCGGATAAAAGCCCCGCATAGAAAAGTCCGGGAAGTGTCGCGCCGCACAGGCCCCGTATGCTGCTGTGGAGCACGGGACGGTCGCTGTTCAGGATCAGATTGAAAACAGCGGCGGAAATAAAGGCGGCGGAAACGACCGCTGCCGGCCCCGGCAGCTTTTCATATGATCCGAATGCAAAGGGGATGACGAAGGAAAACAGCACCGACGCGAGAGAAAAGCAGAGACAGAAAGCCAGCAGGAGCTGTTTTAAGAGGATCTCGGAAGAGGTCGAAACAAGATCGAAGAGAGAGCTCAGCCCTCCGTCATCGGTCTCGGCGTCGGCGGGAAAGATCGCCGCCGCGCAGGGGCGGGGAGATCGGGGCGCCGCCTCAGAGCTGCCATCCGGGCTCTTGTTCCCCGAAAGCAGCCTGACAGAAGGTCGGCTCTGAGGCATCCCGGACGGAAGATCCGAAGAAAGATCCGAACCGACCGGTATCAGCTCCTCTCCCGCCTCATCCGGAAGCCTGAATGAGCTCCCCATTACTATCTTTACTCTTCCGCCTCTGCCGACCGCGGGATCGTCGGCGGTCTCATCCGCGGAACCCGCGAACAAAACAGAGCCCCGGTCCTTGACAAGGCCGCTGTTCACCGCGAAGGAGACCGACCGCCGGTCGGCGTTCGGAAGCAGGAGAAGGTCCTGGAATCCGAAATCAGAAAGCGCGGAATCGGCGTCAGCGTTGAACTCCGGGAACCATCCGCCCGACAGATAGGCCGATTCAAGCACCGTCCGGTCGCTGATCCGGCCTTTCTCATTCACGATGGATGTAATGATAAAGGGAGTCAGGGCGAGCTCGGAAGCTTTTCTGAAAAATGAGTCGAGGCTCTTCTTCAGAGCGGCGTTCAGCGGAAGGATCCTTCCGTCCGAGTCTCTGTATGAAGTGCAGACGGAATAATCCGAAGACGGGATCCCCGAAAGGACAAACGAACCTGAAAGATCCGACATCCTTGTCAGCCTGAGCGTGACCGCGCCGCTTACCGGATGGTTGTTCAGCGCCTTCAGGTCCACGATGTCGTTGATAAGGCTGTCGCTGTCGGCACCGGCAATAGCGGCGAACCTTTCAAGGCTTCCTGCAAGTTTTTTTATCCGTACCGGATAGGATTCGCTGTTGAAATAGGCCAGACTGAGCAGATATGCGTTTTCCGAAGGTTTTTTCAGAATATCCTCCGACAGCAGCTCTTCTCCGTATATCTTTCCCGAGAACCAGACGCTCCTGATCTCCCTGCGGCTGTCGTAAAGAAGGTCTTCCGACAGGATAAGCGCCCCCGACGACTCGGCGATGACACCGGCCGAGTTTTCGTCGGTGATATAGACAGGTTTTTCACCGCCATCGCGAAAGGCGAGAGCGGCGGCAGAAGAGGAAGCGATCCGGTCGAAGAAGATCGCCGTCTGAGGGCCGGTATAACAGAGTGAAACGGTGATCACCGACAGAAACGACGAAATACCGTCGGTGAATCCTCCTTCGTCTGAAAGCAGCGAGATCAGAAGGACCGCCGCCGAAAAGATAAGAAGAGTCAGCGTCACAGCGAAGGACGCTCTTCCGATAAGCTGGAGCGGACCGGCGACGGGCGGGATCGAATGAGATCCCGCCTCGACAGATGCCGCTGAGCGTATCGAAGAGAATCGTTTATCCGATATCGCACCGTTAAGAGCGGAATATATTAGAAAGGCAATGACCAGCGCCAGCAGCAGGATCGCCTCCCGCCAGCTTCCTACCGCCCCGAAAACGATCAGGACCGGCAGAAATATCACCGATGACGGGGTCATAAGTGTCTTCAGCAGGAGCTGCGGGAAGGAAGGGAGCATACCACTGCCCTTTTTGCCGTTTTTTTCGGACACGGGCGGCCTCCTTAAAGAGTCTGTAAAGTGTTATTTTCTGATGTAATCAAATACAGGTCTGCCGTCTTCCCCGACAGAGATCCTGACCGAGCTTATCGAGCGGGTGTAATCGCCTATGAGCTCCTCCGCCAGTCTGTCCTCGATCTCCTTCTGAATGAACCTGCGCATATTTCTCGCGCCGTATTTCGAGGAGAATGAACTGCCGGCTATATATTTCAGAACCCCGGCGTCGTATTCCAGCGAAATGCCTCTCCCCTTCAGGACGTCGGAAAGATCGCTCATCATGATACCCGCGATGGAGATGAAATTCTCTTCGGAAAGCCTGTTGAAGACTATGACCTCGTCGACGCGGTTGATGAATTCGGGGCGCAGAAATCCGAGCAGAGCCTTTTCGATCCTCGCGTTTTCCGAGACCTTTTCGTCGGCGGTAAATCCGAGCGAGGAGGAAGTCCCGGTGGATGAACCGCTGTTCGTCGTCATCACGATAACGGTGTTTTCAAAGTTCACCGTCCGCCCCTGGGCGTCGGTCACCCTTCCGTCGTCGAGAATCTGAAGCAGTATGTTGAGAACGTCGGGATGCGCCTTTTCTATTTCGTCGAAGAGAACGACCGAATAGGGCCTGCGCCTGATCTTCTCGGTCAGCTGTCCCGCCTCATCGTAGCCCACGTAGCCGGGAGGAGATCCGATAAGCCTGGAAACGGTATGCTTTTCCATAAACTCCGACATATCGAACCTTATCATGTTTTCGGGGGTCGAGAAGAGATCGGCGGCAAGGACCTTGACAAGCTCGGTCTTTCCGACGCCGGTCGGACCGGCAAAGATGAAGGAGACCGGCTTGCGCTTGTAGGCGATCCCGGCGCGGCTTCTCTTGATCGCTCTCGCGACCGCCGACACCGCCTCATCCTGACCTATGATCCTTTTCTTCAGCCTCTCCTCCAGCCTGTCGATCCTTTCGAATTCGTTCTCGCTGATAGTCGACGCCGGGATCCCGGTCCAGACCTCGATGACGCCCGCCAGATCCTCGAAGGACATTCTGATCTCTTTGCACTCTGCCTCGAGCTCGGAAAGGCGCTGAGCGGCGGAAAGCTCTGAGGCTTTGATATTGGCGATGGTCTCGTACTTTTTGTTCTCGTCGATATCTGTCGCGGCCTCGGCCTCCTCGCGTTCCTTTTTAAGGGCAAGGAGCTTTTCCCTGACCATGAAGGACTCGTTGAGAGGCGCGCTTGACAGCGACAGCTGGGCCGCGGCCTCGTCGAGAAGATCGATCGCCTTGTCGGGCAGATATCTGTCGGTTATATAGCGTTCCGAGAGGGTGACCGCGTAGGAGACGATCTCTTCGGGAACGGTGATATGGTGATAATCTTCATAGTAATGCCTGATGCCGCGGAGCATCTCGGTCGCCTCGGCGACAGAAGGCTCGTTCACCGTCACCGGCTGGAAGCGGCGCTCAAGCGCCGAGTCCTTCTCGATGTACTTGCGGTACTCGCGGAGCGTGGTGGCACCGATGACGCGGATCTCGCCTCTCGAAAGCGCAGGCTTGAGTATGTTGGCGGCGTTTATGCTTCCCTCCGCGTCGCCCGCGCCGACGATGTTGTGCACCTCGTCGATGACGAGTATTATGTTGCCGGCTGCCCTGACCTCGTTTACGAGAGTCAGCATACGCTGCTCGAACTGTCCCCTGAACTGTGTTCCGGCGACGACGGCCGTCAGGTCGAGCAGATAAAGCTGTATCCCCTTAAGACGGTAGGGAACGTCTCCCGACGCGATCTTCTGGGCAAGCGCCTCTGCTATCGCGGTCTTTCCGACGCCCGGCTCGCCTATCAGGCATGGGTTGTTTTTCTGTCTTCTGCATAGGATCTGGATGACTCTCGCCAGTTCGTTCTTCCTGCCGACTATGCTGTCAAGTCTTCCCTGCTTCGCCAGCTCTGTCAGATTCTTGCAGTATTTTTCAAGGAACTCGTTCTTCTTGGCCTTCTGAGTCTGGCCGCCGTTCTTTTTGGAGTTCTGTTCCTTCTTTTCGGGATCGAGCTGACTGAAGATCTTGTTCATGTCAAGAGAGGTGGCTCCGCCCTCGTCTCCCAGGACCGGCGTGTCCCCGTCCTCTCCGTCGCCTTCGGGTATCTCCTCTCCGGCGGCGGTCATGTTCTCGGTCATTTCCTGAAGCTGTTCGGGGGAAAGGCCCAGGTTTTTCAGCTGATCCTGGAGCATTTCATCGACCGGGATCCCGATCTCCCTCGCGCATTTCACGCAATAGCCCTCGCTTTTTTTCTGACCGTTTTCCACCTTGGTCACGAATATCATCGCGGGTCTTGTCCCGCATCTTGAGCATTTTATCATATACGGATTCCTTTCGGATCAAATCAGAGTGTGCCGGAGCTCATTTGTCTCCGAATTCGATAACGAACGCCGAGGATTTCGACAGATAATAGACCTTTCCCTTTTCGTAGGCAAGCACCGCGCTGCCCTCCGGTCTGTTCGTCACGTCGATCGACGCCGACTTGCCGTCGGCGGTATACTCGTCAAGCCTTTCTTCTGAGAGGACATAGGCCGCAAAGTCCCTGACCGACAGCGATACCGGGGTGTGATCAAGTTTTACAGGCTCTGTCGGTCTCAGATCGTCGGCGACCGCCAGTAAAAGATAATAGTTGACCGAAAGCCCTGTCCCAGTCTCCTTGAGGATGATCCCTGCGGTGTCGCCGCTGACGTCATAAAGCACGGCTTCGAGGCCTCCGAATGAGAGAGACCGCTTAAGTGCCCCGCCCGGGGTGTAAAAGAGTATCCTGTCGCTCGCGAGAAGTCCGAATCCGTCGGAGGTAAAGAAGCAGCCGTATGGAAATATCCCGGTCAGCTCGACAGTTGCCTCCGGAGTGTCGGATCCGGCGTTGTATCTTTCAATGACCGTCAGGTACTGTCCGGATGAGTTGACGTCGAGAGTGGTGATCAGCAGCCCGTCTCCGTCCCTGCTGATCTCGGCTGATACGACATAGGAATTCTTCCTGTACCTGGTCTTCAGGGAGAGATCGCTCCTGAAAAGCATGACAGAGGAGGCGTATTCCGCGTCTCCGGTCAGCAGGATGTATGCTCCGCTGTCGGCGACCGACATCCCGTAGATGCTGTCCTCGACGGTCCCCCTGCCCACCCTGGAGAAGGTGTTGAAGATCATATATTCGTTCCCGCCGAAATCATAGACCGCGGCGATCCCGGATGACGCCTTCAGCCTTGACGATGAGTAATAAAAATCATACTTGAAGGTGTTCCTTCCGCTTGCCGAAAAAAGCCTGATGCCCGAGTTGCCGCTTACCGCGAGTCCCTTGCCGAAGAGCGCGAACGACTGAAGCGAATCGGGCTCGTAGATGATCTCGGGCGAAGGCGAGCTGTCCTTGTCCAGCCTGAAGGTGAAATTTTTTATTACGTTCTTTACGGTATCTGTCCTGACGGCGTCCCGGTTGAAGACGGCGCTCGATACGGTGAAGAGTATGAGCGCGAAGAGGAATCCGAACTCGAGCACCCTGCAAACGGCGGATACCGCAGAATAGTATCGGTTAAGTTCGATCTCAGATCCGAACAGCTCAGAGAGCTCTTCTCCCGATTCCTCGCTGCCGGGCTTTTCCGACAGCGGCCTGAATAGTTTTTTAAATTTCATTTCTCTTAAAAATCCTGCCGATGCTGCGGCATGTCACGGCATGCGGCAGACGTCCTGACTGCCGTCTGTGATCCCCGAAGGATATTCGACGTCACAAAGATAAAGCGCATAGGGCGGGAGCGTAGGTCCGGCCGCAGGCCTGCTGCAGGCATCGGTGACCGACGGGATGTCGCCCGGAAGGATCCGTCCGTATCCCACCTCGAGCAGCGTCCCCGAAATGATCCTGACCATATTATACAGGAAACCGTTCCCCTTCAGCGTCACAGCGCAGATTCCGTCCCTTCGCGTGACGGTCGCCGAATAGATCTCCCTCACGCAGTCGGTGACCGAAGAACCCGAATTCATATATGACGAGAAATCATGTCTCCCGACAAGGGTTTCTGCAGCGGAGGACATCCTCTCTGTATCTTCTTTTGACAGATCCCGCGACGGAACGAAGACTCTGTTTTCGTAAAAAGGATTCCTGAGAGAAGATTCCGAGATCAGATATGAATAGGTCTTGGACACCGCGGAATATCTGGGGTGAAAAGAGTCGGGCACCGCGCAGGCGGAAATCAACGCGACCTCGGGAGGAAGAAAACGGTTGAGAGCGGGCCGGACCGCCGAAACAGGTATCCCTGTCTCAAGCCCCGGCTGTCCCTTCCCTGCGATGCAGGCGTAAAAACCGAGAGCGTTCACTCCGGCGTCGGTTCGGCTGCAACCGGTGACGTCGCAGTCAAATCCGAAAAGCTGCTTCGCGGCAGCGTTGATCGTCTGCTGAACGGTATTCTTTCCCGGCTGCGCCTGCCATCCCGAGAAGGCCGAACCGTCGTAAGCGATTTTTATCAGGATCTTCAAAGCTTATACCCGAACTCTATCAGGTTCAAAAGAATTGTGCCGGCGACAAGCGCCGCGAAGACGGCAAGCATTACGAAATCGAGCGCGCGGTATTTCATGACACGGAGACTGGTCCTGCCTTCTCCCCCGTGATAGCACCGGCACTCCATCGCCACGGCGAGCTCGTCCGCCCGCCTGAAGGATGACACGAACAGCGGAATAAGGACCGAAACAAGCGAACGCAGCCGTTTTATTACCGATCCCGAGCTGAAATCAAGTCCCCTTGATTTCTGCGCGGTTATGATCCTGTCGGCGTCCTCCGCGAGCGTCGGAATGAATCTCAGCGCGATAAACATCATCATGGTAAAGACATGCACCGGGATCCCGATCTTTGAAAGCGGCTTGAGCAATGCTTCCAGCGAGTGTGTGACCTCGACCGGAGATGAGGTGAAAGAGATCAGTATGCAGCTGCCGGCGACGAGATCAAGGACTCTGACAGCCATAAATGCCGCCTTCCAGATCCCCTCCGCATAGATCTTCAGGAACCCCCATGAGACAAGCGGCGCTTCGTCGGATGACGTGAAAAAGAGGTTGAGGATGAAGGTTATGGCAAGGATATAGATTATCATCCTCAGGGACCTGAGAAGGAGTCCGAGCGGAACGCTGCTTACAAAAACCAGCGCCAGTGTAAAGGCCGTCAGAAGCAGGAAGGATGAAAAGCTCCTTGCACAGAAGCAGGCGACCATAAACAGAATGAGGAGAATTATCTTCATCCTTCCGTCGGTCCTGTGGACCGGAGTGTCTCCGGGATAGTACTGACCGAGTGTGATACTTCTGTTCATCCCGCTCCGCCTCCTTTTGGAGTCGGCGTAACGCCGCGCGACAGAAAGAGCTCTGATATCGCGCTAACCGCTTCGGGCACGGTGGTGACCGTCCCGGAAAGCTTCAGTCCGCGATCCTCAAGAAGATCGGCGAGCACGCCCACCTGAGGCAGATCGAGCCCCGACGAACGGATGAGGCCGGGATCACCGAAGATCTCTCTCGCCGTCCCTGTCCCCGCTACCCTGCCTTCGCTGAGGATCACGAGCCGGTCGCACCATACCGCCATATCGTCCATGCTGTGAGAAACGATGATGACAGTAGCGCCGCGCTCGGTTCGGTATCTGTCGATCGCGTCGAAGACCTTTTTCCGGCCCTCGGGATCAAGTCCGGCGGCGGGCTCGTCAAGCACGAGCAGATCAGGCTGCATCGCCATCACGCCGGCGATCGCGACTCTTCTCTTCCGTCCTCCAGACAGATCGAAGGGCGCCTTGTCGAGAGTGTCTTCCGAAAGTCCGACAGTCTTTGCCGCCTCAAGCACCCTTCTTTCGATCTCGTCCTCGGGCAGCTTCATATTCTTCGGTCCGAACGCGATATCCTTCCTCACCGTCTCCTCGAAAAGCTGGTATTCGGGATACTGCATTACAAGGCCTACTTTGAACCTGAGTTTTCCTATCTCGCGCGGCCTTTTCCAGATGTTCTCACCTTCAAAAAAGACGGTTCCGAAAGCGGGTCTTTCAAGGCCGTTGAGCAGCTTTACCAGGGTGGATTTACCCGATCCGGTCCGGCCGATTATCCCAGTCACCGATCCCTTTTCAAATGAAAGATCGACTGCGTCGAGCGCAAGCTTCTCGTACGGGGTACCCTTGCCGTATATATATGATACCGATTCAAGTCTTATGATTTCGGACATTTACTCTTCCTTACGAAACAATGATGGAATTGACTGCCCGGGAGGGCGGTTCAACCTCGCGCGATCACAGTCTGAGATATCTGATCGGCGCATTCTTCGGGCGTAATACCGGCTCCGACGGGAAAGCCTGCTTCGCGCAGGCCGTTCATGACATCCGCGCACTGAGGCGGAAGGATACCCAGCCTTGTGAGCATCTCGGTATCCGAAAAGATCTCGTGAGGTGTCCCGTCGGCGGCGATCCTCCCCTTGTCGAGCACGATCACACGGTCGGCCTCGGCGGCCTCCTCCATGAGGTGGGTGATATTTATGACGGTGATCCCCTGGGACTTCAGCGTTTTCATGATCTTCATTATCTCGCGTCTGCCCCCGGGATCGAGCATCGCCGTCGATTCGTCGAATATGATGCATTCGGGCATCATCGCCAGGATCCCGGCAATGGCGACCCGCTGCTTCTGTCCGCCCGACAGCCTTGAAGGCTCGGCGCCGGCGTATCCCGAAAGCCCCACTGCGTCAAGGGAGAGATCGACGCGCCTCCGTATCTCCTCCGACGGATATCCGAGATTCTCGAGTCCGAAGGCGATGTCCTCCTCGACCAGGGTCGCGACGAGCTGATTGTCGGGATTCTGAAAGACCATCCCGACCTTTCTGTGGATCTCGAGAGCTGCTTCTTCGTCGAGATCGGGACCGACTTCTGTCCCGTCGATATACAGCTCGCCGAGAGAGGGATATATAACTAGCGAGAAGAGCTTTGCGAGAGTCGATTTGCCCGAGCTGTTCCTGCCCACGACGGCGACGAATTCTCCCTTCCCTATGGTGAGATCGATGTTCTTCAGAGCGAAGGATGCGTCGGGAGAAGAGGCGTCCTGACCGTATGTATAGTATAGCGACCGGCAGACGAGATAATCTCTTCCGGTATTTGAATTATCAGACACGGCGTTTCTCCTTTCCGGACAATCGGAAATCATCTGCCGCAGGAAAGCGGCAGGAAAAAATCAAAGGCAGGGGCTCATTTCTTCCCGTACGTCCATCTTACCGACGATCCGCAGGGCAAAAATCCCCGGGTGGAAGTCACTCTGAGGGCAAGCTCCCCCGCCTCGGAAAAGCCTCCGAAGCGGTCGGTTACGCGGCGGTCGAGTATATATCTTACCGCCAGCGGGGAAAGCCCGGCGGTATATGAGCTGACCAGGAAGAAGAGCGGCTCGTCAGACAGAAGACCTGCGCAGAGCGAGACCAGCCTGTCCGCCGATTCCTCAAGCTTCCAGACCTCCCCCGACGGGCCTCTTCCGTAGGAGGGCGGATCCATGATTATTCCGTCGTACCTGTTTCCGCGGCGAAGTTCTCTCTCAACGAATTTGAGACAGTCGTCGACGATATATCTGACGGGGGCATCCCCGAGGCCTGAAAGCCTCGCGTTCTCCTTCGCGTGAGCCACCATTCCCTTCGCCGAATCGACGTGGCATACCGACGCGCCGGCGGCGGCCGCGGCGACGGTGGCGCCTCCGGTATAGGCAAAAAGGTTAAGCACCCTGACGGGGCGCCCGGCGGCACGTATGATTTCTGAAAACCAGTCCCAGTTTGCCGCCTGTTCGGGAAAAAGCCCGGTGTGCTTGAAGCCCATGGGCTTCAAACGGAACATGAGATCTCGGTAAGCGATATTCCATTCTTCCGGGAGCCGGCTTTCGACCCAGGCGCCTCCGCCCGACGAAGACCTGCGGTAGATGCCGTCGGCCTTTCTCCAGCGCGGATCAGAGCGCCCGGCGCTCCAGATCACCTGGGGATCGGGTCTTATCAGAATGTAGGAGCCCCATCTTTCGAGTCTTTCCCCTCCATCGCAGTCGATGAGTTCATAATCCTTCCAGTCGGCGGGAAACCACATGACGGAAACAGCCTTTCTATTTGTTGTAGTATCCTGCGATCCTCGAAACGCCCGAGTGGGCGTGGCAGATCGCGATGGCGAGCGCGTCGGCGGCGTCGTCGGGTTTGGGCGGTTCGGGTAGAGAAAGGATCCTCGTCACCATCGAAATGATCTGATTTTTCTCGGCTCTTCCGTAGCCGACCACCGCCTGTTTGGCCTGAAGCGGAGTATATTCATATACCGGGATTCCGTAGTTCGAGCAGCAGAGCAGGAGGACACCCCTGGCTTCCGCCACCCTGATCCCGGTCGTGATATTGGTATTGAAGAAGAGCTCTTCGATCGACGCGGCATCGGGTGAATACTTTTCGATCAGAAGTCCGGTGTCGCGGTAGATGCTTCCCAGCCTTTTTTCGGTGGACATGTCGGCGGGTGTCCGCACCGTTCCGTAGGCGACCGGCTTCAGCTTTCCGCCCTCGGCTCTGATCACGCCCCAGCCTACCGTCGCGAGGCCCGGGTCGATCCCGAGAATAATCATATAAACACCCCATTTTAAGTTTATAAAAAACCAAATACTATTATACCATCAAGCAACTCCCGTGTCAATATTTTTGTGTTTCTTATAGACATTAAGTAAAAAATATGCTATAATTAACAATTAGAATATTATTATGCTCCGAAAGGTGTGCGTAGGCTGACATGGCAACTGAAAAGACTGTCGGGAAGGGCGTCGCCGGATCGGGAACCGCTCCTCTTCTCCCCGCGGAGGGGAAAACGCGGTTTCGTAGATTTATCGATTTCCTGAAAACCCGCAGATACTCATATCTTATATACTCCTTCATCATTCCATTTGTCCTGTATTATCTGATATATCTGTCCATGGGACTTCACCCATTCGGGAACGGTTCGGTCCTCGTCCTCGACCTGAACGGACAGTATGTCTATTTCTATGAAGCGCTCAGAAGCGCGGTATACGGCGATACATCTCTCGTCTATTCCTTCTGCCGGACCCTCGGAGGAGAATTCTTCGGCATATACGCCTATTATCTCGCCAGCCCTTTCTCCTACATCGTATGCCTCTTCCCCAAGGGAAGGATGCTTGAGGCTCTTCTTCTGATCTTTCTTCTGAAGTCGGGGCTTTCGGGCGTAACGATGGGCTACTATCTAGACAGGATCTCGTCAAAGCCCAGAAAGATCGGGATCGTGATCTTCTCGGTGCTCTACGCGATGTGCTCCTATGCCGTGGTCCAGCAGCACAATTCGATGTGGATCGACGCTCTTGTCATGCTACCTCTGCTCACGCTGGGGATCGAGGAGCTGATCAAGCGGGGTAAATACCGCCTTTACGTGTCGATGCTGGCGCTGATAGTGCTTTCGAATTTCTACATCGGCTACATGTGCTGCATCTACACCGTCATCTACTTTTTCTACTATTATTTCTCACGCAACGAAAAAGGCAGGAACAATCTGCTCGGCGAGCCCTTCCACTTCCGCAGGTCGCTCCTTCGGATAACCGGCTTCTCGCTTCTCGCCGTAGGCATCGCGATGATTATCGTCGCGACGGCCTATTATTCCCTTCAGTTCGGCAAGAACACCTTCTCGAACCCCGACTTCAGCTTCGATATGAGGTTCGACCTCCTCGATTTCTTCACCCGTTTCCTTCCCGGGACCTACGACACCGTAAGGCCAGAGGGCCTTCCGCTGGTCTATACCGGCGTTCTCTCGCTCTATTGCGTCCCTGTCTACTTCTTCTCGAAAAAGTTCTCAACGAGGGAAAAGATCTTTTCAGCCGGTATCCTCTTCCTTTTCTTCCTCTGCTTCTCGGTCAACACCGTCGACATGATCTGGCACGGTTTCCAGAAACCCAACTGGCTCAATTACCGCTACAGCTTCATGGTATCCTTCCTCATGGCGGTGATGGGCTTCAAGGGCTTCGGAGAACTGAAAAAGGTCGGAGCGAAGCTGATAGGTATCCTCTGCATCATCTACGTCCTGCTCCTTTCGGTGGCCCAGAAATTCAATTATCACGCGATAGTCCAGCGCATCAGCGGAAAGACCGAATTCGATCAGCCGCTCGAGAAGCTGAAGACGGTCTGGCTCTCGCTCTTCTTCTTTGTCGTCGTGGCAGCGCTGCTCTGCGTCGCGGTAAGGGCGAAGAAAAAGCAGGCGACGGCGCTCGTAATATGCATCGTCGTCTGCATAGAGGCCTTTGCGTCCTCTCTTGTTACGGCGGTCGAATTCGGCGAAGACGTCATCTATTCATCCTACAGCTCATACAACGACTTCGTCAACGCCTTCAGGCCTCTGACCGAAGAGATCACAGAGACCGACAAGGGCTTCTACCGCTTTGAGAAGAACGCTCACAGAAAATACTGCGACAATATGGCCCTGAACATCAGGGGCATAACGAATTCGACGTCGACGCTGAACAAAGCGACGATAGAATTCCTGGACAAGATCGGCTACGCCTCAAGGTCACACTGGTCAAAATATCTGGGCGGGACTCCCGTCAACGATTCGCTGATAGGAATAAAATATATTATTTCAAAGCAGAGCGACAGCTACGACCGCTGGTATACCGATTCGGGTTTTACTACCGCAACATACAATTCCGAAGAGTATATGACCTATGAGAACCCCTACGCGCTCTCTCTTTCCTACGCGGTCGACGACGCGCTGGAGAACTTCGACATAAAGCAGGAATCGACTCCGCAGGCAAGGCTGAACAAACTGATCCAGACGATGACGGGCGACGAGTCTCTCGTCATGTTCACCCCGCTTGAATACAAAAGCGATACCACCAACTGCACCGTTTCGACGATCGCCGGCCACTACAAATACGTTCACACCAATTCAGAGGCCGACGCGATCCTGATCTATTCCTTTACCGTCGAGGAAGACGGAGAGGTCTATTTCTACCTGCCTTCCGATTATGCCAGAGAGGTCAGGATGAAGGTCAACGGAAAATCCCTCGGAAACTTCTACGGAGGGGAGACGACAAGGATCTTCTCGCTCGGAGATTTCAAGAAGGGGGAGGACGTTACACTTTCGATGACGCTCGACGCCGACGTGCTCTATGTCAAGCAGGACATCGATCCCCTCTTCCAGCTCAACAGGGATGATTTTGAAAAGGCGATGTCGATCCTCTCAAAGGAGCAGGTCGATATCGGTGAGGACTGGAAGCCGACACGCCTTGAAGGCAGCGTCGTCACCGGGTCCGACGATACCCTCATGCTCACCACTCTTCCCTACGACGAAGGCTGGCAGGTCTTTGTCGACGGCGAGCGGGTCGAGATATCACAAGCCCTCGGGGCGCTGGTTTCCTACCGGATTAAGGGGGCGGGCGATCACACAGTGGTCTTCAGATACGCCCCGCGCTGCTACATCCTCGGCAACATAATCTCGGTCGCCTCTCTCTGCCTCTTCATTCTGATAATCATATTCGAAAAGCAGCTGAAAGCCGTCTGGGCGCAGATCGCACGCCAGAAAAAGGCAGCGGAAGAAGATGATGATCCGGATGACGATATGTATGACGAACTCACCTCCCCGCCCGATCTGATCGACATGTACGGGAGCGGAGGATCCGCTTCGGGCGAAGCTGAGGACTCAGAGATCGCATCGGTTCCGGGCGGGACCGACCGGTAGCCCAAACTCATTTTTCAAGGATTGGACAATGTTTTACAGTATCAAAGGAAAACTTATAAAGCTCGGCCCGACTTACGCCGTAATCGAGGCAGCCGGCGTCGGATATCTTCTGACGGTAAGCGGCTTTACACGTTCGGAGCTCGCCGGGCTCGGAGGCGGTTTTGACGATTCCTGCCCTGAGGCTTTTCTGCTGACGCATATGTCGGTCAGAGAGGACGGAGTGGAGCTCTTCGGCTTCACAAAGGAGGAGGAACTCTCGGTATTCAGGATGCTGATCTCGGTGTCGGGCATCGGCCCGAAGGTCGCGATGTCGGTACTCAGCAGCATGAGGCCCGAGCAGCTTGCGCTCGCCGTCTCATCTGAGGACAAAAAAGCGATCTCGAAATGCCCCGGGATAGGTCCGAAGACCGCTGCGAGAATAATCCTCGAGCTGAAGGACAAGCTGAAGAATGAGATCGCGGAAGAAGCAGGCGGACAGGAATCGGCCGCGGTCGCTCCCGACATCTCGTCGGGTACAAACGCCGAGGCTGCCGTCGAAGCCCTTATGGTCCTCGGATTCCCGAAGTCAGCGGCGTCCGCGGCAGTTGCAGGCGCCGACCCTTCTGCCAAAGTCGAGGACCTGATCAAGCTTGCGCTGAAAAAGCTGGGAAGGATCTGACCGCCGGAATGCTTTTCCGGGACAGTGTGTTTCATCCCCGATCGAATATGACAGGAAAGGACTTTTCCGACTTAAATGCAGAACAATTTTTACGGAGCCGTCGAATTCGGCGAAGAGGACTTCGAAAACCGGCTCGTCACGACCTCATTTTCATCGGGTGACGAAGAGAACGAGCTCTCTCTCCGTCCGAGAAGGCTTGACGAGTATATCGGCCAGGACGGCGTAAAGGAAAACCTGAGAGTATATATAGAGGCGGCGAAGCAGCGCGGCGACACCCTGGATCACGTCCTTCTTTACGGCCCTCCCGGGCTCGGAAAGACGACGCTGGCATCCATCATCGCCAACGAGATGGGAGTCGATTTCAAGGTGACCTCAGGCCCGGCGATCGAGAAGCAGGGCGACCTTGCCGCGATCCTCACGAATCTCCAGAAGGGGGACGTTCTCTTCATCGACGAGATCCACCGGATGCAGAGATCGGTCGAAGAGATCCTCTACCCCGCGATGGAGGATCACGCGATAGACATCATCATAGGCAAGGGACCGGCGGCAAGGAGCATCAGGCTCGACCTCGCCCCCTTTACACTTATCGGAGCGACCACCAGAGCCGGACAGCTCTCCACCCCTCTGCGAGACAGATTCGGGATCATCAACCGTCTTGAGCTCTATACGAAAGAAGAACTGACGCTGATCGTGAACCGCAGCGCAGGCATCCTCGGAACGGCAATCACCCCGGACGGCGCCTCCGAGATCGCGGGCAGGTCAAGAGGCACCCCGCGTATCGCCAACCGGCTGCTGAGGCGTGTGAGAGACTTTTCGCAGGTCAGGGGACATTCCGAGATCACCTCTCAGGACGCGGCATACGCGCTTGAAAAGCTTGACATCGACGCCCTCGGGCTCGACAGCACCGACCGCAGGATGCTTTCGGTGATCATAGATATCTACGGCGGCGGACCGGTGGGACTTGAAACTCTGGCCGCCACGGTCGGTGAGGAGGCAGTAACTCTTGAGGACGTTTACGAGCCCTATCTCATTCAGATCGGCTTTCTCGGAAGGACCCCGAGAGGAAGGATCGCGACCGCGAAAGCCTACGAACATCTCGGGAAAAAGCGTCCCGACACCCCCATTCAGATCGATTTCGGAGCTTCTGGAAATGATAACTGAACGCGACCGGCTTCGGGTAAACACCCGGCCGATGATCATTCTCTGCATAGCCTCCGCGGCCGCCGCCGCTCTGCTTTCCTGCGTGATCAACCCATTGTATATCGTATTTACATCGGATATCGTTTATCTTCAGACGATCCTCCCCACGCTTTTCGGCATTCTGTCGGATCTGTTCGACAATATGATATCGGCGGTGCTGATCGCGGTCGCCGCCGCCGCGGCGTATCTTTTCAGATCTGCCGGTGACGGACAGAGCAAAAAGCGGACCGCCGGGATCAGGTATCTGATACTTCCCTGCGGCATCATCTTTCTGAAATCTCTTTTGAACTTTCTTGCGACTCTAGTCCTTCAGGGCTTCGTGACTTTCGAGACGGCGGATCTTGTCTTCACTCTCGTCAACTGCGCGACAGAATGGCTGATCCTGGCGGTTGCCTTCATCGTTTCGTCGGCTCTCACAAGGGCCCGTCTTGAGAGGACCTCCCGGCTGGCCCGCGCCTACGCGACACAGGGACGCGAATATCCCGGAGAAAGAGCCGAGGTCTATCCCTTCAGGGGCTTCTTTTCGGTAAAGAATCCCGTCCTGTCGGGGATCCTCTGGGCGTCACTTACCCTTCTTCTCCCGCTTGTGATCTCAAGACTCATCTATGACATCAGTCTCGGCGCTCCTGCCGATATAGACGAGGCTGCGGCGATCCCTATCGGATATCTGTCGGATCTATTCTGGTCATTCCTCGTATATACCGCCGGTTTCTTTACTGCATCGTCGATAATGTCGCTCCAGAACGCTGATGCCTCTGAAGGAAAGGATCAGGAACCGGAAGCCCCCGACAGCATGGAAAAGCCCGTTTAAGATCCGGAACAGATAAATCCTTTTTTGATACCTGACACATATCCCTCCGAACAGAGGCAGAATCACGGGTCGATTCTGCAGATGCCCGGACATGACTGCATCTGTAAATCAAATCAGCAATCAAATAAAACATTCATATATAAGAAAGGCAATTTAACATGGAAAACTCCTGGCTCAACCTTGAAGGCAAGACCGTGATCGTGACCGGAGCCGCGTCGGGCATCGGCCGCGCGACCGCGAACGAGTTTCTCGCCGACGGCGCGAACGTCGTCGTCGCCGACATGAATCCGGTCGATCCCGGATTCGACAAAAAAAGCGGCGATTACATCTACGTCCGCTGCGACGTTACCAAGAAGGCGGATATCGAGAACGTGATCTCGGCGGCGCTGAAGAAATTCGGAAAGATCGACATCCTCGTCAACAACGCGGGCATCAACATCCCCAGGCTCCTCGTCGATCCGAAAGAGCCCGGCGGACAGTACGAGCTTGACGAAAACGTCTGGGACAAGGTCATGAATGTCAACCTGAAGGGACTCTTCCTCTTTTCTCAGGCAGCGGTGAAGGAAATGCTGAAAAACGGCTCGGGAGTCGTTATCAACGTATCCTCCGAAAGCGGACTTGAAGGCTCTGAGGGACAGAGCGTCTACGCCGCGACGAAGAACGCCGTCAACTCCCTGACCAGATCATGGGCAAAGGAACTCGGCAAATACAATATCCGGATAGTCGGAGTGGCTCCCGGCATCCTTGAGGCGACCGGCCTCCGCACGATCGCATACGAGACGGCTCTCGCCTATACGAGAGGCATTTCGGTCGAACAACTCAGAGAGGGTTACTCGAAGACGAGCACGACTCCTCTCGGCCGTTCGGGCAAGCTCACCGAGGTGGCCTCGACCATCGCCTTCCTCGCGAGCGAAAAGGCGGGATATATCCACGGGACCACGATCAACATCGCCGGCGGAAAGACGAGAGGCTGACAAACAGTTTATCACGCCTGAAAAAACACAGGGGATATGAAATCCGTCGCTCAGCGGTTTTTCATATCCCCTGTTGTCCTGTCCTGAATGTTTCAAAAAAATGTGAAACGACTATCAGAGGCCTGACTGAAGCGGCGCCGAACCGATCGGACGGCGGCCTGTCACCAGCCGTGAGCCGTTTTGAACTCGTCATAAGTCATAAGCAGGTATTTGGACCTGAATCCGGCGATCTGTTCGGCGGTATAGCCGGCGTTTTCGACCTCAACGTGATCCTTTGTCACAGCGTCGTTCCATGTCACGTCGATATAAAGCCTTGTTCCGTCGGAAAAGATCACGTAATTGTAAACATGATCGTGGGCTTTGTCTTCAACATAATAGCATTCGATACCGCAGTACTGACACATCAGCTGGAAAAGCTGGCCGTAGACCTGGCATATTCCGGTATTCGAACTGAGGGCCTTGTGCATATCACTGTTCTGCGACGCGGAATAATCATACCTCAGCTTTGAGCAGATGAAGGCGTTGATCTTCTCTATCGCTTCTCTCTGAAGGGTAGAGCCGCTGATACCGAGCGAATTCACGGCTCCCTCGGCCCAGGAGAAGTCGGATCTCATCATCGCCGCGTCGGAATCCGAAAAAGTAAAGACCGACACTCTTCCGTTCCCGTGGGAAAAGGCAATGTTCCGGGTTATGTAATTATGAGCCGTCCTGAGTCCTTCATAGATAAGCGAAGGATCATATTCTCCGGAGGGGACTCCGGAGGCCGAGGTCGACGTCACGTTCTTCAGCAACCTGTCGGTCACTTCCGCGGCGTATTCGCCCGGCATCGCCGACATGATATAGCTTTTCATCGAGCATCTGTCGGTCGTGGATGCGTCGGAGAGCACCGGAGTGATGTTTCTCTTTTCGGTGAGCCCGCATACAGTGCATTCGTAAAGCTCGTAGCCCTCGGCCGAATAGGTGGGAGCGACGGTCTCTTTAAGGACAAAAGAATGCCCGAGCGGAGGAGAGGTAACCTCATAATAGGATACTCCGCATCTCTTGCAGTCGTATCTGGTCTTCCCCTCTTTATCGCATGTCGCCGGAATATCCCGGTATTTCTCGTATTCGTGGCCGAGAGGCGGGACCTCCTCGGTCTTCAGAAATCCGCATGAGCATTCAAGGAATATCTTCCCGGGAGAGGTACAGGTAGGTTCTGTCTCGGCGTTTATCCTGAAAGAATGGACATGTGAGGAGGAGGTCTGCGGTTCGGCGGTGAGCTCGGCGGTATCATCGGATCCGGTCTGCGGATCTGTTCCGTCGGGATCTGCCCCGGTATCCCCGTCTGTCGGGGACTCGGGCCCGTCGGTCCAGGCGTCCGCATAGGAAATAAAATCCGTGATAAGTCCTATCAGATCATCTTCCGAGCAGGAGCATAAGGAGATCAGGATCGCCGCACACAGGACCGCCGCAACCAGCCTGAGCCGCGGGCTTGAGATTCTTTTCAACGGGTAAACCGACCTTCGTATGCGGCTCTTACAGCCGCGATGAAGCCGTCGGTATCGACGGCGGTCGATCCGCCTTCGGCCAGCAACGCCAGGTCCTTAGTCATTATTCCCGATTCGACCGTACCGAGGCAGGCGGCTTCCATCGAATCGGCGTATCTTTCAAGCTCGGGCAGCCCGTCAAGTTCCCCGCGCTTCCGGAGGGCGCCCGTCCAGGCAAAGAGGGTCGCTATAGGGTTGGTTGAGGTCTTTTCGCCGGCGAGATAACGGTAGTAATGCTTTGTGACCGTCCCGTGAGCCGCCTCGTACTCGAAGTTGCCGTCGGGCGAAACGAGCACCGAGGTCATCATGGCCAGAGACCCGAAGGCGGTCGAGACCATGTCGCTCATGACGTCTCCGTCGTAGTTCTTGCAGGCCCAGATAAAACCGCCTTCTGATCTTATCACCCTGGCGACGGCGTCGTCGATCAGTGTATAGAAATAGGTTATCCCGGCCTCTTCGAACCGCTTTCGGTAATCGGTGTCGTAGATCTCCTGAAAGATCAGCTTGAAGGTCTGATCGTACTGCTTCGAGATCGTATCCTTCGTCGAGAACCAGAGATCCTGCTTAGCCGAAAGAGCGTATCTGAAGCAGGAGTGGGCAAAGGATCTGATCGACGAGTCCTTGTTGAACTGCCCCTGAAGCACCATCGGCTCGTCAAGGTCGCAGATCTGAAGGACGGTCTCTTCTCCTTCATTCGGTATGAATCTCAGCTCGGCACGTCCGCCGCGGTCGGTCGCGATCTCGGATGCCTTGTAGATGTCTCCGAAGGCGTGCCTGGCTATGGTGATCGGCTTCTTCCAGTTCCTGACGGCGGGCTTGATATTACCGACGATAATCGGCGTACGGAAGACAGTGCCGTCGAGGATCGCCCTGATCGTGGCGTTGGGGGATTTGTACATCGCGTGCAGGCCGTATTCCTCGACGCGCTGCCGGTTCGGGGTGATCGTCGCACATTTTACGGCGACGCCGTATTCCTTCGCGGCGAGAGCGGCCTCCTCGGTGACCCTGTCGTTCGTTCTGTCGCGCTCGGGGAGTCCCAGATCGAAATATACGGTCTTGAGGTCGATATAAGGAAGTATAAGCTCATCCTTCAGCTTTTTCCAGATGATCCTCGTCATCTCGTCCCCGTCCATCTCGACGAGCGGGACCTTCATCCTGATCTTTTCCATCGGTCACTCCTGCTATGAGTTTTATTCAAGAAATATTTATCGGTTCCGAAGACAGCCGGGATGACCCTGACTGCCCTCAGCGGCACCGGTCAGCCCGGCGACTGCACGGTGTATCTGAGAAGGCCTCCGGCCATGAGGATCTTCTTCTGACGCTCGCTGAGCTTTGTCCTGAGCATGATCCTGTCACCGTCGGGAAGCTCGAGAGTGACCGGTCTTCCTTCGGCTATCTCCATGCCCACCGACGGCAGCTTCAGCATGTCTCCCACCGATATCCTGTCAGCGTCGTCGCTGTTTTCAAATACCAGCGGCAGAATCCCGGCGTTTACGAGATTGTCGGCGTGGATCCTCGCGAAGGATTTTGCGATCACCGCCCTGACTCCGAGATAGAGCGGCACCAGGGCCGCGTGTTCTCTGGACGAGCCCTGACCGTAGTTCTCCCCTCCGACTATGATGCCCTCGCCGGCCTCCTTCGATCTCTTAGGAAAATCCTCGTCGCAGACTGCAAAGCAGAATTCCGAGAGTTTTGGGATGTTCGACCTGAAAGGAAGTATCTTCGCTCCGGCGGGCATGATATGGTCGGTCGTGATATTGTCGCCGACCTTCAGGGTGCAGGCACAGGCAAGAGAGGCGGGCAGTGGCCTGCCTGAGGGGCATTCCTTTATGTTGGGGCCTTTCACGGTAGATAGAAAGGCCGCCTCGGATTCTGACGCGGGATCTGCGATCAGATTGTCGTTGATCGCGAATCTCGGCGGAAAATCAAACCTTGGCATTTCTCCCGCCTCG
>ONVJ01000258.1 GCA_900321265.1 uncultured Eubacteriales bacterium | reverse complement strand
TGAGATATGTCGCGACCGGCGCGAAGCTTGACGGTGACGGGAAGGGAGGAGGCGCGGACCGTCGCCTCGACGATCCTCATTATCAGGTCGGGATCGGACATCAGCGCGCTTCCCTCGCCGCAGGATACCACCTTTTTAACCGGGCAGCCCATGTTGATGTCGATCGCGTCGGCCCGCCGGCCGGTGAAGGAACGGTATGACGCTGTCGATATAAGGCGTGCCGCCTCGGCGATGAAGGCGGGGTCTGAGCCGAAAAGCTGGACCGCGGTCGGTATGTTCTCGTCGGTGGATATCCTGCAGAGCTCCGCGGTCTTCGCCGGAGCGGAGCTTCTTGAATTCTGCTCATACACAAGCGCCTTTGCCGATACCATTTCGGTAACGGCGTATTCGGCGCCATTCCGCGAGCAGAGTATCCTCATTGCGCTGTCGGTGACGCCCGCCATCGGAGACAGCATGAGACCGAGCCGGAGGCTGATGTTTCCGAAGGAGACGGCCGCGCGATCCGCGGATAAAGAATCTGTATTGATGCTGTTCATTTCAGTCTGAGCCTAAGGGTTTGCCTGCTCCCGCTTCGGGATAACTGATACGGGATCTTTCCGCGCAGGCGCCCGTTCGGACCTCAGGGGAGACACATTTATTATTTAATTATATTATCATATTTTAAGAAAAAGGTCAAGTTTTTCTTGTTTTTTATCGGTTTTCGGCGCAAAAACGTTGATTTGAAAGGGAAAAAATGTTAAAATAGAAACGCATAAAGCGGCAAAGCAAAAACCGCGCGGAATTCATACCGGACGCCTGCGACTTTTCGGGCGACCGGTACTCGCGCGGTGAGCGCCGCCCGGGGGATGAAAAGAATGTTCGGATACCTAAGGCCGCTCGTCTCGGAGCTTCGCGTTCGCGAGCTCGAATACTACCGCGCCGTCTACTGCGGCGTCTGCCGCAGCATGGGGAAAAGCTGCGGCGCCGCGTCACGCCTCTGCCTGTCCTACGACCTCACCTTTCTCGCCATGCTGACCGCCGCGCTCAGCGGAGAAAAGACCGGCTTCGGAAAGAAGATCTGCTCCTGTCCGGCAGGAGGGAGAAAGAAAACGGCGGTCGGATCGGCTTCGGTCGATTACGCCGGCGCGGTATGCGGAATGCTCGCGTCGCTCAGGTTCGCCGACGACGCCGCCGACGAGAGAGGGCTGAGGCGGACCGCCTCACGCCTCCTCGGAGCTTTGTCTGTGCCATGGGCGAAGAGGGCGGGAAGGCTCTACCCCGGACTTGAGGAGGGGACGCTGACACGTCTGAGCGCGCTGTCGGAAGCCGAAAAAGAGGCTGCCGGCGGCGGAAGAAGAAATGTGGAGGCCGATCCGGAGGGAGAGTGCCGTCCCGACGCGCCGGCCGACAGCTGCGCGTCGCTGTTCGGAGAGCTGCTCTCGTTTCTGTGTTCCTATCCTTTTGCGGATGAGAAGTTCAGAAGAGAGAGAACGATAGCCTCGGCGGTCGGTTATTCTGTCGGAAGGTGGATTTATCTGGTCGACGCCGCCGACGACATGAAAGAGGACGCGAAGCATCGCAGATTCAACCCGCTGTCCATGACATTCGGAAAGGACGAGCTTACAAAAGAGGAAAAGACGACGCTCGGCTGCACGCTGGCCGCCGAGGCCGGAAGCGCCGCCGACGCGATGCTGCTCTTTGACGCCGAGCCGGGCGCAGCCCCCGAACCGGCTGCGGTCATAGGCAATATTCTGACAAAGGGGATGCGATCGGTCGCCGAGGCTGTCCTGGACGGCAGCTACAGAAAGCCTGTCAAGGACAGGCTCTGACCGATACGAAGACCCAAAGATCAAATCAATTTCGGAGATTGTTCAGGTGAGAGATCCGTATACCGTCCTGGGAGTCGACAGAAACGCTTCCGACGAGGACATAAAGAAAGCATACCGTGAGCTGGTCAGAAAATACCATCCCGACCGGTACCGCGAGACCGAGCTTGCCGAGCTGGCAAACGAAAAGATGGCCGAGATCAACGCCGCTTACGACGAGATCCAGAAGCTGAGAGCCGAGAACTCCTCATACGGCGGCGGTTCGGCCGGGAGCACTTCTTCGGGCGGAGGCGGAAGCTACGGGCAGAGCGGCGGAAGCTACGCCGACTATCTCGGACAGGCGGAGAGCCTGTTCGAACAGGGAAGGATCGCCGAATGTCTGCAGCTCCTGCTCTGGATCCCGACTGAGGGAAGAAGCGCGCACTGGCACTTTCTGTACGGCTGCGTACAGGTCAGGCTGGGGAATTACGTCGATGCCGGCCGCCATTTTGACGAGGCCTGCCGCATGGATCCCTACAACAACCGCTATTCCGAGGCCAGGGACGCGCTGAGAGACCGCGGCACGGCAAGGCAGTGGGACTCGTCGGATGAGGCCTGCAACACCGGCTGCGGCGGCGGGGACTGCTGCTCCGACTGCCTCAGATTCCTCTGCTGCATAAGATGCTGCTGCTGACAGAAAAAAACACGGGGGGTGTTAAAAAAGTCCGACTTTTTTAACACCCCTCAGAATTGCGGTTTTTGCCACTATACAGCTTGATTATTGCTGTCAAACGGGCAAAAACGCCGCGGTCTCGCGGCGAGCAATTGCTCGTCGGCTAGTTA
>ONVJ01000281.1 GCA_900321265.1 uncultured Eubacteriales bacterium | reverse complement strand
TAACGAATAACGGATAACGAATAAAAGTTACCCGGCAGGATCCCGCCTGACAGGGCGAAAGGAGGAGGAAAGAAGTGCTTCAAAGCGCCTTCGAGCGGATGATAGCCGGCACTCCGCGGTCCGCGGTGCCCTCGCGCTGGGGGATCTTCCACTGCGGCTGCCTCATCCTGGTCGCCGTCCTGATCGCGGCTGCCGCGGTCTTCAGAAAAAGACTGCCGAGGGGGGAGAAAAACGTCAGTCGGATCCTCCTTGCCGCCGGAATTGTTTTTATTCTTCTTGAGACCGGCAAGCAGATCCTCTGCTCCTTCGACGCGGAAGCCGGATTCTGGAGATACGATTTCTCGCGGTTCCCCTTCCAGTTCTGCTCGCTGCCGATCTGGCTCTGCCCGATCGGGGCCTTCTGCGGGGAGAAGAGCTGCGGAAGGATCTGCGCCTTTCTGGCCTCCTACGGCCTGTTCGCGGGCGGAGCGGTGCTGATATGGCCCTCGGGAGGAGTATTTTCCGAAATAGTTTTTCTGAATTTCCACACGATGATCTGGCACGGGCTGATGGTGCTTCTCGGGGCATACCTCTGGCTTTCGGAGACTGTTACGCCCTCCCTGAGGGATCTTGCGGGGGCGGTCATCGTCTACCTGCCTCAGTGTCCTGTCGCAGCTCTTCTGAACGAGGCGGGGCACAGGCTGGGTCTGCCGCTTGACCTCTTCCATTTTTCGCCATATTTTCAGACCGACACGCCGCTGCTCTCGGCGGTACAGAAGGCGGGTGCGAACGGATTCGTCATGATGCTGTCCTTTATGGCGGTCTTCGGACTTCTCGGCGCGTCGGTGTTCGCCGCCGCTGCGCTGATACGGCTGCTGTTTACAAAAACAAAATCGAAAAACACGAACGCTGACTTCAGCCCGGAGGATAAAAAATGAAGCTGTTTCTTGATTCCGCAAACATCGACGAGATAAAAAGAGCAAACGGGCTCGGCGTGATAAGCGGGGTGACCACAAACCCCTCGCTCATCGCGAAGGAGGGAAGAGACTTTAAAGAGACGATACGCGAGATAGCGTCGACCGTGAGCGGCCCCGTCTTTGCCGAAGTCGTCTCGCCGGAGGCTGACGGAATGGTGACCGAGGCCGAAAAGCTCGCCTCGATCGCTCCGAACGTCGTGATCAAGATCCCGATGACCGAGGAGGGGCTGAAGGCGGTGAGCCGCCTGTCTGCCGAGGGGATAAAGACGAACGTCACCCTCGTCTTCAGTCCGTCGCAGGCGCTGCTCGCGGCAAACGCCGGAGCCTCATACGTCAGCTCATTCGTTGGGAGGCTGGACGACGTATCGAACAACGGTCTTTCGGTGATAGGAGATATCGCGTCGATCTTCAGGCTGCACCGTATAGAGACCGAGGTCCTTGCCGCCAGCATAAGAGGGCCGCAGGACGTGACCGACGCGGCGCTGCGCGGGGCATCGGTCGCCACCGTCCCCTTCAAAGTTATCATGCAGATGATAAAGCATCCGCTTACCGACGACGGCCTGCGCAGATTCGAGGAAGACTGGCGCCGGGCCGGGATTAGGTGAGCACCCGGATATGATAATCTTTTATTTCGCACTGATAGTCCTGGCGGCCTCGACGCTCGGCGCGATGGCGGGAGTCGGCGGGGGAGTGATAATCCGTCCGGCGATCGACGCCTTCGGATATTACGGGGACGCGTCGGTGCCGAATCTGATCTCCTCCTTCTGCGTGCTCGCGGTCGCGGTGACCTCGGTCACGAGGCACGCGGTGAAGAAGACGAAATTCAACACCTCGGCGTCGGTCCTTCTGGGGATCGGGGCGGCCGCAGGCGGGATCGCCGGCAAGATCGTCTTCCGGCTGATCAAGGAGCGCAGCGACAGGCGGGTGCTGACGCTGGTGCAGTCGGTCATACTTATCCTGCTGATCGCCTTTGTGATCCTGTACGTCCTGGCCCTGAAGAAACGGTTCAGGTTTGAGATAAAAAACCGCGCGGCGACACTCGCCGTGGGACTGGCGCTCGGGTTCATCTCCGCCCTTCTGGGCATCGGCGGAGGACCGATCAACGTCGCGGTGCTCTGCCTCTTCTTCGGCATGGACATGAAGTCGGCGTCGATCAACTCGCTGCTGATAATAATCTTCGCGCAGATCAGCAATCTGCTGACCGGCCTTGCGACAGGCGAGCTCATGTCGGCGGACATGAACTGGCTGCATACGGCGATACTGGTCGCGGTCGCCGTCGGAGGCTCGCTGACCGGCACCTTCCTCAACAGAAAGCTGTCGGAAAAGACGATATCCGGCTTTTACATCTTCACGATGTTCGTGATCATAGGAATCAACCTGTACAATATCGCCTCCTGCGTCGGATAGTTTTGATATAAGAGTGATAAACTTCGAAGCAGTGTTGTATTATTGAATCGCAACGGTAAAAAATGACGCATTGAGCGCAAGTTGCCTTACGCTTGATGCGTCATTTGTTTCAGTGATCAGGTTATAATCTTTCCCTGCGGTTCCGCACAGTTCAAAAAGAGCGATAGCTGGCGCGGGCAGCAATTTACGTAACCGTCGGGATCTGTCTGATTTCTATGGCAATTATTGCGACAGATCGGCTTTGCGCTTCCGGCGAACGACAAGCATTGTTGATAAACAGAAGGACAGAACTGCAATTATGCTCATCGTAATAACAGATCCTGTGAAATCCCCCGACTCTCCCGTATATGGCGCGACGTCTGTCTTGCCCGTGGCCATTTCGTAAACACCTCCGCCAACCAGCCTCCAGTTTCCAACAAGAGAAAGAGGCTTGTCCCAGTTGATATTGATTATTCCTCCACTGGAACTTGCCATATAATGGTAACTCACAAAATCCGGGTCATATTTGAAAATTGCATCGTAAGTTTTTCCGTCTTCACTGCTTTTCAAAGCAAAAGCACACATATCTCCTTTAAACCAGATCATCCTCCAGTTGCTGAATTCAATGCCGTCTTTGAACGCTTCGTCGTAAAAAGGGGAATAAGGCTTTCCTTCTTTTTCGTATACATAATAACCGCCCGGATCCTTCATCCTGACAGCATAAGTTGCAACAGCGGAAGCAGTATCCCCGCCAACGATAGCAGCCCGCGGAGGAATAGATTTCTCGTCGTTATTGTAATACTTCTTCATAGATTCATCGTACCAGTTTGAAAAAGCATTTACCAGTTTTCCGCCCGATATTCTCCATCCTGAATCGGTATTTCTGAATTCGACGTCCATAAGAGTCACCGATCCGAACAAGTATCCATCCTCAAGATAGACAATTACATTACAAATTGCGGATTCGGAGTTTCCTGTCAGATCGCTTATGAAAATCTCGTCGGTCCTTGTTGGTGTTATTGTCGGATAATCAACAAAGGCCTCTTCTGAGTATTCGCGTACCAGATAGTATTGCCGGAGACTCTGAGCAATAAACGGAATAAAAGTTATCGTTCCGTCGGCGTTTTCCAGGTATGTAAGTCCATGGTTATACATGTCGATGCGCTTTCCGTCAATATTATAAATCTGGTATTTCATACCGTCAAACCACCCTTGGACATCCTTTTCAATATAAGGCAGTCCGTCAAATGACTTGCAATACTCGGCTCCCAGATCGCAGCGGTACATCCACATATCATCCGCAATCTCTTCGATGTAGATTTTTTTTGCTTCCTTTGAAACCGCCTCTTTTGTTGTCGTTACTATTTCATGTTTAACTGTATCGTATATTCCGTCCTGATATGTCAGATAAAGGTTGTGGGCCCCCAGGATCAGCTTTTTCGCTTCAGTATCCGAAATGGTCGTTTCGGCAGCATAAGCCGTCAGTGACAGATTTATCAAAACGATCAGGACGGCGGAAATAAGGCAAATTATTTTTTTTATATTCAAGATAATCACCTCAACTTTGTACAGAAACGGAATAAAACAAGGTATATATGTTGTTATAAACCGAACCCGCATCAACACAATAAATGCCCCCGGTATTATTGCCACAATGACAGTTTGACAACAAAACTGTATCGCTTACGGAAAAGTTGAAAAAACAAGGACCAGCGCCATTATGAGCGAAATCGTGCTGATCCTTCTGGGTGTCGATCTTTTCATCTGTAACTCC
>ONVJ01000200.1 GCA_900321265.1 uncultured Eubacteriales bacterium | reverse complement strand
CCGCACCTGTCACGGCCGGGAAACCGTGACAGGTGCCGATCTTTTTCGTTTTTTGCCTGAATAAGCATCATTTTATCGAGCATTTCAGGGCAAAAACGGCACGGTCTCGTGCCGAGAAAAAAGTCGCAGAGCTGTTTAAAAACTCGCCTCACGAGTTTTTAAACACCCCCCTGTTCAGCTTTATCCGTTGCTTTTTCGGTTTTCGGACCGATTTTGATTGACAAGATTGTAAAGTGGTAATATAATATATTATTATACTTCACGCGAACCGAACGCGGGCAGTCGCCTTCCTTCCCGGACAAAAGACGGAAAGCAGCGCCTGCGGACCGGCGAGTATTCCTGCCGGATCATCCGGGGGACAGCCGGGATCTGTCGATCAGGCAGGCCGCGGAAGGCGTCTTTAGAGAAGGATCAGAAGATGAAACAGTTCCTCATCCCCGAAGAAGGCAGATTCTACAAGGCCAATCTTCACTGTCACACTACATTCTCTGACGGCAGGGCAACTCCCGAAGAGATAAAGGAGATCTACAAGAGCCACGGCTATTCGGTCGTCGCTTTCACCGATCACAACATCCAGGTGCCTCACCCCGAGCTTGCCGATCCCGATTTCCTCCCGCTGACCGGCGTCGAGTACAACATCAACGACGAGGGCTATCCGGGAAAGGAGCGGGACGTCAAAACGACCCACCTATGCCTCATCGCTCTCCGCGACGATATCAGATACCAGGTCTGCTACACCGATTCCTACGTCCATCACGGAGGCGCCAGGTCGCACATCCCCGAATCGATGATAAACCCCGACGAGCCCGACTTTGAGCGCCGGTACGGCGCCGAATGCGCAAACGCGATGATAAAGGCGGGGCGTGACGCGGGATATTTCGTCACATACAACCACCCCTCCTGGTCGCAGGAGAACTGGTCCCACTACATGAAGCTTGAAGGGCTCTCCGCGATGGAGATCGTCAACTTCGGCTGTCTCAACGAAGGCTACGACGACTACAACAGCCGGGTCTACCGCGACATGCTCTGCGGAGGGAAACGCCTTTTCTGCATCGCCGCCGACGACAATCACAACAAGTATCCCGTCGGTCACCCGAGGTGTGACGCCCTCGGAGGCTGGGTCATGATAAAGGCCGAAAAGCTCGAATACAACACCGTCGGACGGGCTCTTGAGAAGGGAAACTTCTATTCTTCCACCGGTCCCGAGATCCGCTCGCTGTGGTTCGAGGACGGCAAGATCTGCGCCGACTTTTCTCCCGCCGTCGCGGTCGACTGCATCACCGGAGTCAAGAAATGCTTCAGGGCGGGGAGGATCGGAGGCGAACCCTTTACACACGCGGAATTCGATCTGAAGCCATGGTTCAGATGGATAAGACTGAGGATCATCGACCGCGAGGGGAACGCCGCCGACACAAACGCCTATTTCACCGAGGAACTGGCCTTTTAAAAAAGACCGCAGGCTCTTATAGAAAAAACTTGAAAGGAGGACCGCCGTCCCGAGCGCGTTCTTCGCGCGACGGCCGGCAGAGAGATCTTTCTGATGGATACTGAAAAGCAAACAAATACCGATGTCGAAAAGCGGCGATGTCGGATATCCGGTAAGACGGTCTTCGTCATCGTCTGGCTCGTCCTGCTTGCCGCGGTGCTCGCGGCGATAATCATCGCGGGTCCGGGCGGGGGAGAAAAGGAGGATATAGCCGAGGTCATGAAGGACGGGGTCCTTCATGAAAACGACAGGGTTAATCTCTTCGGCCTGCTAGTGAGCCCCGCTGTCATATCCGCATTCACCGTCACCGGCATGCTGCTTACCGCGGCGCTTCTCATCCGGATCTTTGCCGTTCCGAAGATGAAGACCGTCCCGGGGCCCTTCCAGTCGGTGCTCGAGAAGGCGGTCGAATTCGTTGACGGAATGGCCAAAGGCTGCGCGCCGCGCTTCAGGTTCGCCGCCGGAGCCTTCCTCTTCAGCGCGGGAGCCTATGTGGCTTTCGGAACGCTTTTCGAGCTCTTCGGACTGCAGGTCGTGTCGGCGGAGGGAAAATCTGTCACCATGCCGGCGCCGATAGCCGACATCAACGGCGCGATCGCCGTCGGTGTAACATCCTTTGTCTTCATCCTCGCGATGGGGATAGCGGCCGGCGGAGCAAAGGGAGGCCTTAAGGTGATGAAGGATTTCTCGCTGCCGATATCGATGAGCTTCAGGCTCTACGGAGCCCTGCTCAGCGGACTGCTCGTCACCGAGCTCGTATATCACTATACCGCGACCAGCTTCGTGCTTCCCATAGCCGTAGCAGTACTCTTCACGCTGCTGCACGCCGTGATACAGACCTACGTTCTTACCACGCTCGTGTCCATATTCTGCGCCGAGGCTACCGAACCGGCAAACCACAAATAACTGTTGACGGAGAGAAGAAAATGAAAACCTCCATTCTTAAGAAATTCATCGTTACCAACGCAGCCATGCTGCTTGCCTTCATCTTAGTTTTCACCTTCGCTTTGATCCCCGCCGCCGCCGAGGAGGCAGAGACCCCGGAGGTGTCCGAAGCGCTCACCACCGGAGCCGATTCGTCCGAAGAAACTGCAAAAGAAGCAAAGGGAGGACTCAGCGAAAAATCCGTAAAGGCTATCGTCTCCGCCGCGATAGTCGGACTTGTCGCCGCGGTAGGTGCGGTATCGATGATGATCGCCGTCTCGAAGAGCACCGACAACATGGCGAGGCAGCCCGAGGTGTCGGACAAGATCAGCTCATCCACGATGCTCGGACTGGTCTTTATCGAGACGACCATCATCTACGCCCTCATCATTGCGGTCCTTGTGATCTTCGTCCTCTGAGACTATAAGACAACAGACCGGAAGGTAAAGAAAAATGCCTTTGAATATTGATTTCATACAGATCCTTCTCCATATCTTCAACTTCCTGCTGCTCGCGGGAGGACTGACGCTGATCCTTTACAAGCCCGTGAAGAAGTTCATGGACGGACGGCGGGAAGAGATCGAGAAGAGAGAGTCGGAGAGCCGCGAGTCGCTCGAAGCCGCACGCAGGATG
>ONVJ01000201.1 GCA_900321265.1 uncultured Eubacteriales bacterium | reverse complement strand
TCCTTCTCGCCGGCGTTCTTCAGCGCGTGGATCCTCACGTATCTGCATCTGAGCGCCGCGGCGGCGTTGATGCAGTCTGAGATCTCTATGACCCCGTCGTCGGCCGCGGCGCCGTCGGCGATGTCGCAGAGGGCGTCGACGCAGACGACCGAAAATCCTATGTCCGACAGATGTCTGGCGGTGGCGGCTATGTTTTCCCTGGCAAAGGGGCGTCCGGGACCCGAAAGTTCGGGAGAGCTTATCCCGTGGAGCTCGATGCCCGAAAAGCCCGCGTCCTCCGCGGCCCTGAAGAGCTCGTCCCAGCCGTATTTTTCCCAACCGTTTGTTGAAAGCGACAGTTTCATTCTTTTACAACCCCGGCCGGACGCTCTTTTGTGAGCGGAGCAGGCCGGAAACCTCTTCTCAGTTGCTGTTCTGTTTGCCCGCTATCTTGTTCAGCGCGTTGACGTAGGCGGTTATCGAAGCCCCGATGATGTCTGTCGAAAGTCCCTTGCCCGAATAGAGCCTGCCGTCGGCCCTGAGCCTGACCAGGGCGTCGCCCATGGCCTCGCGGCCCTCGGTGACGGCACGGATCTGGAAGTCGTCCAGTTCGTAATGGTGTCCGATTATCTGCTCGATCGCCAGGAAGGAGGCGTCGATCGGACCGTCGCCGACGCAGAAGCCGACGAGCTTCGTCCCGTCCTCCTTGACCAGGGTGACGTGGGCCGTCGCGGCGATCATGTTTCCGCTGTTTATGACATAGGCCTCAAGCCTGTAGACCGGCTTTCCGCCGCCGGTCGCCTGGGCAACGATGGCGTCGAGCTCGCGGGCCCCGACCCTCTTCCTGCCCGACTTCGCGGCAAGCTCGCGGAAGGATTCGAAGACCTTCAGCCTGTCGGCGTCGTCAAGCTCGTAGCCGATCGCCCTCACCGAGGCCGAAACGGCGTCGATATCGGCGTCTGCGGGAAGATCGCCCACTCCCATATCGCCGCCCGCACCGTTCTCGAAGGGGGTGCGGCCGCTCCTGCCGTTTTCGGCAAAGGCCGCGATACGCCCGGCGGTGTGTCCGAGCAGGGTGGTGTCGGTGCCGATCGATATCCCGAGATTCGACCCGCGCGCGGCGACGATGCCGGCGAAGGCGACCGCCGGAACGGCGCCGGGGAGCATCGAGCAGCCGACGCAGCCGGCTCCCGCCTCGACGGCGGCAAGGGCCGACGCTGCGGCCAGACCGAGCCTGTCGGATGCCTCGATCCCGATCTCAAGTCCGGGGGCCGCCTCAGCGGCTGCCTTTACGCAGGCGGCGGTCTCGGCGGGCAGAGTCTCGCCCGAATCGTCGCAGATGACGAAGAGCGAGGCTCCCGCCTCCTTTGCCGCCTTAGCGGCGGCGGCGAGGATGCCCGGCTCGGCCCGCGTGGCGTCGCCGGCCCTGAAGGCTACGTCGGGAATGAGTTCCGACGCGTATTTTATCAGCTCGCCGATCATCCCGATCATCGCCGCCGGCTTTTTGTGATAGAGGTATTCAGCCTGGACGGTGGAGAGCGGAAGCGAGACGGTGAGCCTCGCGCGCGGGGCGGAGGAAAGAGCCGCAGCTGCGGCGTCGGCCGATTCGCGGCCGGTCACATCGACCGAAAGGACGCAGTCGGGCGGGAGCAGGGCTCCGGCGGTGCGGCAGAGGAGGGCGGCGGATTTGTCGCCGTCGGGCAGCCTGCCGAACTCGAGAATATCGATGCCCAGTTTGCCTAAGAGGCGCACCGTTTCGAGCTTTTCCTTGAAGGTGTAGTTCCCGCAGAATCTGAGGGTGGAATCGGATACCGATATCCGTCTGTATTCACTGTTATTCATTCTTTCACCGCTTTCCGGAAACAATCCGGGATTTTATCGTGTAATAATATTCAATTATACAACAATATTATCCCTTTGTCAAGAATCTGTTTTCGGGATATCCTTTTTCCCCGGGATTTTCCCTGCCCTCCTTCTCCGGCCGCGTTTTTTCACTGTTGACAAGAGGCCCGCATGATGTTATAATTATCATAAATATTTCACACAACAGTCACGGAGGATCGGAAATGAAATCAATCAAAATCCTGTCGCTTCTCCTTGCCCTTCTCTTCGCCGTCTCCCTCTTCGCCGCCTGCGCCGGAAAGAACCCCGGAGGCGAGACCGGTTCAACCACCGCGGCCGCCGCGCCCGATTCGACGCCGGCGCCGGTCGAGACCGATCCGGTCGACGAGAACGGATATCTCCTCGACGATCTGCCCGTACTCAACTACGGCAGCACCGATTTCAATCTCTTCACCTGGTCAAACCAGACCATATGGGAATGGTCTCAGGATGAGGTGACCACAGGCGACCTCATCAAGGACGCGATAGTCAAGCGCCAGATCGCCGTCGAGGACAGAATGGGCATAAAGCTTGTGGTATCCTCGCAGAACGGCGACTGGGACCACCGCAACTCCTTCATCGACACCGTCTACAACAGCACCCAGTCGGGCGGGACCGAGGCCTTCGACCTTATCGGTCAGTACACCCCCGCCGCCGCCATCGGCGCGATGCGCGGATGCTACACCAACCTTGCCGAGGTAAAATACCTCGACCTGAAGAAGCCCTGGTGGCCGGAGGACATCTACACATCATCGTCGATCAACGGCAAGGTCTATTCGGTCGCCGGAGACATCTCCCCCACCCTCATCCGGAACATGGTCTGCCTGCTGACCAACCTCAGCCTGGCGAAGGACCTCAACATGCCCAACTTCTATGAGCTGGTCGAGAACCAGACCTGGACAGCCGAGACCTTCCTCACCTACGGCACAGGCACGGTGTCGGGTCTGAACGCCTCGGGCGGCACGGCGCACACCACCACGATGCCAAACAACGTGGTCTACGACAACCTCTTTTACGCGGGAGGATTCCGCTTCGTCGAGCGGAACGACGAAAAGGGTCTCATCCTCTCGGAGGACCTCAAGTCGTCGAAGATCGCCGACTGGTTCGATCTCTGGCTCGACTTCTGGAACAAGGAGGACACCGCGGTGATCGCGATCAACGCCGCCGGCGGATTCACGAGCGGAGAAGTCCTCTTCCACTTCGGATCGATCGCCGACGTGCAGAACTATCTGCAGGACATCACCTTTGATTTCGGCATCCTTCCCTACCCAAAGTTCGACGAAAACCAGGATGATTACGTGACCATATGCGGATACTGGGTATCCCTCTACAGCATCCCGGTAAACGCCCCCGACTTTGACAAATCGGGCGCCGTCCTCGAATGCCTCGGATCCTACGGATACAGATACGTCACCCCGGTGGTCTACAATGTCGCCTTCGAATACCGTTATCTGAACTCCCCCGAAAACTCGAAGATCTTCAACCTGCTGCACGACACCCTCGTGTTCGAGCCGGGAAGGACCTTCTGCGATCAGATCAACTGCTTCGCCGGCTTCAGACAGGCCGCAGGACAGAGCGAGAGCTGGGCGAAATACTACCAGTCCAACTCGAGGATCTGGGACAAAAACATCCAGGCTATAGTCAAACAGCTCGGTTGACCGAAGACCGGAGAGTGCTGAAATGCTGATTATCGATCATTTCAACGGCGGGTTCTTCATCCTTCTCGCCTTCACGCTTCTCTTTCTCTTCGGCTTCTGGTTCATTTTCAGGGACCGGAGCGAAAAGACGAAGCGCATAGCCGTCGCCGCTCTCTACACGGCGGGATTCCTCTTCTTCTTCCTCTACAAGTACTGGATCTCGGTCGACGAAGAATACTCGATCCTGACGGCGGCAGCCGGCAAGGGGGCCTTCTCCTGGTGGAGCGAGCTTCCGCTCCACCTCTGCAACATCAACCTCGCGCTCGTGCCGGTCGCCGTTATGTCGAAGAACCGTCCGCTGCTCTCCTTCGCCTTCTTCATGGCTCCATTCGGAGCGATACTGGCGATGATGTCGCCGGCGGTAGGCTTTGCAGGTTACTCCTTCTTCGTTCCCCGCATGGCGGGATACTACATCACCCATCTGCTCGTCCTCATCACCGCGCCTGTGCTGGCGATGTTCGGGCTCTACCGACCGAAATTCAGAGACATCCCGCTGACGATCCTCTATATGCTGGGGCTGTCGCTCATCATCTTCGGGATCAACTGGCTCCTCAGGCTGACCCACCTCAACGACTTCGCCAACTACTTCTACAACATCGAACCCGAGCAGGGGACCCCGCTCGTCTTCTTCTACAAACTGATCCCGGTGCCCTTCGTCTATATGATACCTATCATGTTCCTGCTGCCGGTATATATGGGCGCCGCCACTCTTCCCTTCTTCCTCGTCGAACGCGCCGAAGC
>ONVJ01000204.1 GCA_900321265.1 uncultured Eubacteriales bacterium | reverse complement strand
TGAAAAGACGCGGCGTCTTTTTTGCTGTTCACCGGGCGCTTTTATTCTTTTGTTAATAATTTGTTAACAACATAGTGTCAATTATGTTGTTTTTTATTTGACCGGGTTCGAGGATTTGCCGTCAGGAAACCGGGTTTGCCGCGTTGAGGAGTCCGGGAGTCGGGTATCGGGGGGATACCTTATCCCGGAAGGCTAGATGACACCGTAGATATAAGCTTTCAGGATCCTGTTCCCCGCGCGATCGACTTTTCTTGTTGCTTCTTCAACACTCTCCTTGACATAGATCATTGTCGTATTCAGACTGCTGTGACCGAGAAGGTTCGAAAGCCCTGCGATATCCTTCTCATTTGAATAGTAATTCCTTGCGAAGTAATGCCTGAAATTGTGCGGAAAAACCAGATCCGAAGGCACCGACGCCTTGACCGACAGAGTCTTCATTTCCTTCCAGATGTTTGATCTGTCCATCGGCTTTCCGTTCCGGGTGATAAAGATCGGGCCGGATGTGATCTTTTTGTCTTTGCAGTAGTTCTTAAGCAGTTTCTTCAGATCGCCGGGAAGAAGGATGATCCTTGCTTTGCCCTTGTTAATTACCTGGACCTCTTTCTTTCCGATCGCTTCAACTGTAATGGATGACAGCTCGGAAATCCTGATGCCGCACGACGCGATAGTCAGGATGATCAGAGACAGCCTGTGATTTTTCTGTTCTATAGCGGTCCTGACCAGCGTTCTGACATGCTGGTCGCTGAGTTGGTTGCCTTGAAAGGTCTTCTTTTGAGAAGCGAAGAGCTTCACTGAAAGATCCCGACGGTGAAAGAAGTTCAGCATGCTGTTAACCGGAGTAATTTGCGAGTTAATCGAAGAATAGCTGACAGGACTGCCGTTTTTGTTCATGGAGCGGGTGCGCTCCAGAAGATAGGATTTGTAGCTGTTCGTCTTTGCGATGTTCAGTTCCGCGCCGTCTCCGACGAATTGCAGAAACTTCTCAAGATCCGCAGAGTATTTTTTTAGCGTGTTTTGGGATTTCCCGCTGTCCGCAAGATGATCCAGGTAGATCCGGATCAGTTCCCGGGTTAAAAACAGACCCTGTCCGGTGCCGCCTTCGGGATGTAGCTCCCCGGACGCGGGCTGTGACCCGAAAGCGACGGGGTCATAGCTGATCATTGTCGATGCCATTTTAACCTCCTTGTTACAATGTGTTGTGAAAACATCATGGGCAATGAAAGTGAAGCGTTACTTCACATACTATTATACACTATAATCCGGTTTTTGTCAACCCGATATTCTCATTTTAAGAATTAAATTTCTCTTTTTGAGAAAAAACAATAAAAATGCAAAGGAGAACGATATGACATTCGCCGAAGTGGTTCGAACCGCGAGACAGAAGGCGGGGATGACTCAGGAGGAGCTTGCCGAGAGAATAGGAGTATCCAGAAGGACTGTCAATTCCTATGAGAACGGGAGATCCTGGCCGAAAAACAACGCGAGATACAGGCTTCTCGCCAAAGCGCTCGATCTGCCGGTCAGCGCGCTGACTATGGTGGAGGAAAGATACGAAGGGATTAACGCGGAGGGCGACCGGAGCGAATTCGAGAAGAAATTCGCCGAGGGGCTGGCGGGTTTTCACTCGCTTTTCGCCGGAGGCGTCGCGACATCCGACGATCTTGACAGCTATATGCAGGAAGTCCAGAAGATCTACTGGGATCTGAAGAAGAGGATCGGAGATGAAAAAAGGGGGAGCGGCGCCGGCGGCGAGGCCGGAGCCGGAGATCCAGGGAAAGACGGAAGCAAGCCCGGCGGCGCCGGCGGAGGTGTGTGATACCTAAAGTCACCGGATCGAAACTGATAGAAGCCAGAGCGGCAGACCTTGCCGCTCTCCACGGGACGCGGTGTCCTTTAAGGATCGCGAGAGCGGAGGGCTTCAGGATCTATCACAGCGAGCTGGGCGGGCTTCGAGGATTCTACTGCCGGTTGCTCGGTTTTGACGTCATCTGCATCAACAACCGCCTGGATGAGCGGGAGGAGAGAACGGTGGCGGCGCATGAGCTCGGGCACGGCATCCTTCATTCAGGAGCGGAACAGCCGAGTCTGCCCGACGCCGATCTCTGGCGCAACACCCGGACGGAATGCGAGGCGAACGCCTTTGCGGCTCATCTTCTCATACCGACCGATGCGCTTTACGAACGCCTCGCGGAATGCGGGGAGGGGAACGGGGCGGACGCTCCGGAGGCTCTTGCCGCATTCTTCTGCTGCGACGTGAACCTGATACTCTTCAAGATCAGGGAGCTGAGAAAGCAGGGGATGCTCTTCAATCTTCCCTTCGATCCCGACGCGCTCTTCCTGAAGAGCGCATCCGGAGGCAGGAAAAAAAGAAGGGGTTGTTAAAAACTCGCGTGACAAGTTTGTTAACAACCCCTATAACAGCCCCTTGGGCCTCAGAGATACTTTTTTAAGAAATCCATCCAGTTACGGTATGCCACCTTTTCGATCAGCCGGTCACAGTAGCCTCGGGCGGTCATGACGTCGATCAACTGCTCGTGGACCGACCGGTCGAGCGTCAGCGGCTCGGGATAGCTCTCGATCCCGTCGATGTCGCATCCGAATCCGATGTGATCCTCTCCGCCGAGTTCAAGGCAGTGATCGAGGTGATCGAAGAGCCCCTCGGCCGTTTGACGGCTTTTGTCGTCGCTGATGAAGGACTTGCAGAGGTTCAGTCCGATCATACCGTCGCGGCGGATGATCTCCCTTGCCATTTCGTCGGTCAGGTTGCGGGAGTGGCCGCAGAGCGAGCGGAAGTTAGAGTGCGAGGCGATGATCGGCTTTTCTGCGATCTCCGCAAGATCCCAAAAGGACCTGTCGGAGAGATGAGAGACGTCGAAGATAATGCCCAGGCGGTTGCCTTCGGCGACGATCTCTCTTCCTGTCAGGGTAAGTCCGGTGTCCTCCTCGCCGTCGGAGATGACCCGGTTGCTCTTCGCGAGATCGTTCGACAGCCAGGCGAGTCCAGTGACCCTGAGCCCGGCTTCGTAAAACTCGCGCAGGATCTCAACGCTTCCGCAAAGCCCCGTGGCGCCCTCCATCGAGAAGAGGGCCGCGTGCTTTCCGGCGGCGAAGGCGGCTTCTATGTCGGCGTAGCTTTTCACAAGAGCGAGATTCTGACTTTCGTCGGCGACCGAGACCCGGAGCGCCTCCAGATATCTGTGGGCTCTTTCGTATGATGCGCGGGCGTCCTCCTTCGGCCAGCCGCAGAAGAAGGCGACGAACTGAAGCTGAGGATATTTTTGGCTGTAATTGTAGGGGTTTACGAGCGGCTGCTTTCCCTCGGCGGCGGGCTGAATGCTGTCGCAGTGGGAATCGACGATGCATGGGATTATCATCCTGAATGATTTCCTTTATTATTGAATATTATTATGAACGATGGGCGGCGGTTTCTGAAGCGGTCCGGATCCGGGACGGCGGCAGTTGCGGGGATTCCGTTGCTGGTCGCCTCAGGATCAGTCAGTTCCCGATGCGGATGTCGGCGTAGATCGGGAAGTGGTCGGAGCACCACTTTGAGATGTTGTCCGAAATGAGATGATGCTTCGGGACGGTGCAGCCCGACGAGCAGAAAATGTGGTCGATCGGGGTGGAGGTTCCGGTCACTATGTCGCCGACCTGATGGTAAGACCCGCCGCCGAAGATTCTTCCGGACGAGTTGAAGGTGTCCTGGTATCCGGCGGAGGTGATCGTCTTGTATCCTTTGTCGCCCGACCAGAAATAGAGATCCCCGGTGATGACGAAGGGTATGTTTCCGTATGTCTTCTTAACGTCATCTATGCACGCGAGGGTGTCGAGGGCGAAATTTCCGACATCCTGACTGCCGTAATGGTTGCCGCAGACGCCGAACAGCTTTCCGGACCGGTCCTTGAAGACCATCCATGAGATCGAGTGTATCCACCACTTTTCGGAGGTGTACCTGAATCCCGAAGCGATTATCTCAAGCCCCGAGTCCTTTCTGACGGCGATCGGAGTCGCGCAGAGGTGCTGCTGCAGCTTTTCCAGGCTGTTCGTGTAGCCGGTGAAATCGCCGTTCCAGATGTCCTCGTATTCGGGGAATATGATCGTGTAGCTGCCGGACAGACGGTTCGTCAGCATCGTCGCGAGATTTCCGTAGTACTCGTTGAAGGATATCACGTCGGGACGGTAGAGGTCGATGACGCCTTCGATGCACTCGGCTCTTCCGGTATAGGATTTCTTGTCGGTGTCGGTCCACATGATATTGAAGGTCATCACCCTGACCGATCCCGGATCCTTCGGTCCCGCGTTCGCGGAGGTCTCGACCGTCCCTGAGAGTTCTATCTTCTCCAGCTCACATTCGCCTGCCGGCATGGCGGCGATCTTTTTTACGAACATCTTTACCGCGGCATCGATCGTATACGGATTTTGGCCAGCGATGACGTAGTTTTCATTTCGCGGCGACGCGCTCCAGGCGGTCCAGGGGCGTTCCGCGCCGGGGAAGAGTACGCCGGCCGCCGCTCCGTCCGAGCAGAAGACGAATATCGCGGGAAGTCCGGATGACTGTTTGTCCGACCTGACCTTCAGTGTATAGCCGGTTGCAGAACCGATGCTTTCTGCGACCGATTCGGCGCCCTCCTTCGCGTATGAGGAGGTCGAATCGTAGACGATCTCATATTCGCCCAGCGGTTTTCCGTTGAAAGTCATGTCAAGCCTGTATTCTCCTGTGTGGCCGAGATCAAGGTCGGCCGGAACGGCAAAGCTTCGGGTTTCGGCGTCGATATATGCGGAGAGCGCGGCGAAGGCGGCGGAGTAGGCGTCGCTGCTGCCGGCGCAGACGATGATGTCCCCGCCGTCGGCGCGGACCGACCAGTCATCCTGCCTCATTTTCCCGGATTTGACCGCAGAACGGTCGCCGGTCGTTTCTCCGACGAGTATGACCGGTCCGCTTTTCCCGGATCTTTCCCAGAGAAGCTCGGAGGTGAGATCGAGATTTGCCGCGGTGGCACCGCGTATCTCGCGCTTGAATTCCATACAGAGATTCATCGCGGCGAGAGAGCATTCGTCTCCTCTGACTATCGTGTATGACGAGACGCCGCCCGAAACGATCTTAAGCATCTCGGGCGCTGCCGGGACTTCGGAAGTATCTGTGACTTCGGGATCCGCCGGGCCGCATGATAGTATGACGAAGAGAATTATTATTGCTGATGCGATCGGCGCGACGGCCCGGAGGAGGCGCTTGCCGGGCACTGATGTCCGGCGGGAAGATGTTCTGGTTTTCATAACAAGCCTGTCAGAGGATATCTTTCGTATCAATGCCTTTCGAAGCTGCGGGCGACTTTTTTCAGAAGTTCGCGGATCTCCAGATGCTGAGGGCAGTGGCCCTCGCAGCCGCCGCACTCGACGCAGTCGCCCGCCTTCCCGCCGCCGGCGGTCAGATCGGCGTAGAGCTTTCCGGCGTCGGGACGGCTGAGGGTGTAGTTGCTCTTGCGGTTGTAGACGTCGAAGAGATCGGGGATCGGGATGTTCATCGGGCACTCCTGCTCGGTGACGCAGTAGCGGCAGGCGGTGCAGGGGATCGCGATCTGAGAGTGGATGATATCCCCGCACTTTTCCAGGATCTCTTTTTCGCCCCCGTCGAGCGGGCGGAAATCCTTCATGTAGGAGACGTTGTCCCTCACCTGGTCCTCGTTGCTCATGCCCGAGAGGACCATCATGACGTTGTCAAGGGAAGCGGCGTATCTGATCGCCCAGGACGCCGGCGACATTCCGGGATCGCGCTCCTCCATGAGCTCTCTCGCGGCATCCGGGACCGCCGCCAGTGCGCCGCCTTTGACCGGCTCCATAACGATGACGGGCTTGCCGTGGCGCGTCGCGATCTCATAGCATTCGCGGGAGCAGATGTTGTTGTCCTCCCAGTCGATATAGTTGATCTGGAGCTGGACGAACTCTGTCTCGGGATGTTCGGTGAGTATGGTCTCGAGCATGGCGGGGCTGCCGTGGAAGGAGAAGCCGATGTGCTTTATCAGCCCGGCCTCCTTCTTTTTCTTTATGAAGTCGAAGGCGTCGAACCTTACGACCTTTTCGTAATAGCTGTCGTCCTTGATCGAATGCAGCCAGTAATAGTCGAAATATCCGACTCCGCAGCGTTCAAGCTGCTCGTTAAAGGTGGGCTCCATCCGGTCGGCGCTGTCGATGACGAAGAGGGGGAGCTTGTCTGTTACGGTATAGGCGTCGCGGGGATAACGCTCGACGACCGCTTTGCGGAAGGCTTTTTCGCTCTCTCCGCCGTGATAGACATAGGCGGTGTCAAAATACCTTCCACCCGACGCGAGGAAGATGTCCGCCATCTTCGAGAAGGTTTCGATGTCGATGTTTCTCCTGTCTCCGTCGATGACGGGCAGTCTCATCAGTCCGAATCCGAGTTTCATCTTCGATTCCCTGCGTTTCCGGCTCTCGGGATACGCCTGATCCTTTCTTTGGGTTTTTCTGTGTATGTGCCGGGCTTTCGGACCTGACTCAAACCGGGTTTACAATGCAGTCAAATCTGACGGTATTACCGAAGATGGAATATGATGGTCTGATCCCGCCTAGAAACTCGCCTTTTTCCGGCCGTTTTATGATAATCTTCTTCGGCGACGCCGCTTTTGCGGCCTCGAGCAGGCCGCGTCCTTCCGCTTCTCCGGCAGGCGCTTCCAGCCTTCCGAGAAGCTGCATCTTTTTTCCTGTAAGTCCGCTTTTTTTCCGCGCGGGGAACATTGGATCGAGAAGGATCACGTCGGGTCTTGAGGGAAGCGAACGCATTCCTTCTGCGCTGTCACCGGTGATCATCTCCATCCTCGACGCTATGTCCGCCGTCCCCGGGTCTGCCGAGGCGCGTTCGAG
>ONVJ01000253.1 GCA_900321265.1 uncultured Eubacteriales bacterium | reverse complement strand
TTTAACAGCCCCGCAACTGTCACGGCCGGGAAACCGTGACAGTTGCCGATCTTTTTCGTTTTTTGCCTGAAAAAACAACATTATATCGAGCATTTCAGGGCAAAAACGGCACGGTCTCGTGCCGAGAAAAAAGTCGCAGGGGTGTTTAAAAACTCGTCTCACGAGTTTTTAAACACCCCCATCATTATGGTGGAGACAACTGGAATCGAACCAGTGACCTCTACGATGTCAACGTAGCGCTCTAACCAGCTGGGCTATGCCTCCGCAACGGTCGATATTATATCACAATTCGGCCGTCATTGCAACAGTTTTTCAAAGTTTTTTAAAAAATAGTAAATATTTGCGGTGATAATACTTGTAATTTCCCGCGTCAGAGACTGTATTGATGAATGATAATCCTCAAGACAGCCTCTGACGCATATTGTTAATCGGTCGGATCAGATCTCGAACTCCCTGATCTCGGGAGCCGAAAGGATGCCCTCCTCGCAGAGATTGTATTCATACGACCAGGCGTCTCCGCTCGTTCTCCATACCGGAGGCGACGGGTAGGAGACCGCCCTGTCGGCACAGTGGATCCTTCCGAAGGAGTTGTATCTCGAAAGATAAAGCGTGACGTCGACTTTGTGTGTACCGGGAGCGGTACCCTTGAATACCGTCGAATAAGGAGCGTAAGCGCAGGTCACCGGCTTTCCGCCGTCCAGCGAGACCTCATATACCTGAGCTCTGTATCGAGGTATCCTGATCTCGAGAGAATCAAGAGAGGTGCAGACATCAAAGGAATATGTGATCTTTCCTCCGAAGAAGGGGAAGCCCTTGTCGCGAAGCGCGCCGAAACCTATCCTGTCGGGTCTCGCGGTTATCTTCGTGAGGCTGCCGTCGACCGATACGCCGAAATCTCCGAGCAGATATATCCTCTCGGCAGCCGTACGTTTGCCGAAGGGAGCGTCGAGCTCAATGACCGATCTGCCGGCGGGAATGTCGGGAAGATCGACCGTCTTTACCGATCTGTCGGTGTACCAGCCGGTGATCTTCGATTCGATCGGTGTCCCGTTGAGCTTGATCAGGGTATCCTCCGCGAGCTCAAGCGCGAGCTTCGCTCCCGGGATCGGGATCTCCGAGTCGAATGTGTATTCGGTCCTCAGTCGGTGTTCGATCGGCTCTTCGGGTATGCACCATGGCTGATTTGCGGAACCGCCCAGTACCGGCCAGCCGAGTTTTTTTCTCGTCAGCGTGTCTACCCTCAGTATCTCCTCGGGCAGCTCGGACAGGGGCTCTCCGTCCAGCGCGTATCTGCAGAGATCGAGCAGCAGTACGTTAGGCTCGTCGACCGATACCGCGGCGTCGCGGATGAGTATCTGCGGATGGCGTACCTCCGCAGCCGGCTTCGGAGTGTTGACGACGGCATATGCGTCCTCTCCTGCGGGGAGAAGGCGTATAAGGAGGCTGTCGTGATACCACATCTTCGCCGGGATGACGGTCTTTCCGTTCTTGTGCGAATAGGCAAGCGGTTTCACGGTGCCGGCAGTGGTATCATAGAGCTCCGCTGTATATGATCCCGAGACAGATATCGTGATCTCCTGCTGCCTTGAGATATCCTTGTTGTAGGGATGGTCGGCGTGTACGACGAAGAGCCATCTTGTGTCGCCGTCCTGCCTCATGGCGGAGAAGAGGTTGCCCGTCAGCGATCCCGAGGTCCCTCTGATCTCGACCGTTCTTACATCCTCAAGGGCGTCGAGGAGAGATGAGCGGGTGAACTCCGAGCGGACCGATGCCGCCCAGAGCTCAGCGGGTCTTGCGGACGGGACTGCGTCCATATACTCGGGAGCCTTACCCATAAAGACCAGCTTTCCGCCGGCTTTTCTGAAGGCATCGAGCCTTTCAACCGTTGTGGACCGGAGAGTCTCGCAGCCGGGAACGACGATCGCGTCATACTCCATCTTCCCGACCTTCAGCGGATTTCCGGCGACCGGACAGAGCTCGGGGAGGAGGGATTCGGATATATAGTCGAAATCAAGGGAGCCGTAAAGGAGCCAGGAGGTGACCTTGTCGAATGCAGAATCAAGCCTGTCTCTGGCTGCCTCGGTCTGCGATGAGGGACCCCAGTGGATCCAGAGCGATTCGACGGGGTGGATGACGCCGATCTTTATCACCGGCTTTCCTCTCGTCATGGCGGTGTTAACTCTGGCGAAATGGTCTTCGACATAGGAATACTTTCCGTACCAGCTCGACTGATAGTTGAGCGAAGCGGGATAGTCGCGCTTGGCCTCGCCCTCCATCGACACCCATGACAGGTGAGGAACTCTCACGCTCACGCCGAGAGCCGCCTGCCAGTCGCCGTGGAGCTTGTGGCTGCGGAAGTCGTAGTTCCAGTCGGTGACGCCGTAAAGCTCGCTCATAACGCCCTCGCGGCCGTACTGATGCGCGACGGATGCCGCCTGCTTGGCGGTTGTGAACTCCATACGGTCGGCAAGCATGTCGATCCCGGGAAGCTGGAAGGAGCGCAGCGACCTCATGCACTCGCCGACCGCCTGGGTCTGGCTGGTGAGAGTCGGCTCCTTCATCATGTGTCCGGTGAGCATTATCCCGTGCCTGCCGCACCAGTCGCCGAGATTGTCGGCGAAAGCCGAGGCGAACCTGTCGCAGACGTGGTCGTGATAGCAATATCTTGCGCGCGAGATCCCCTCCGGGAGCTCCCAGATCAGTTCGGGGATCGAGTCTGTAAGGCTGATGCCGTATTTCTCTCTGAAGCTGTCTTCTATATCGTCGGTCCAGGGAAGCGCGACATCCTTTTTCGATTCTGCAAAGGGAAGAGTCTGCTTCATCGTCGTCTGAGGCTCGTCGGTAAAGATCGCCGGAACGACGGTGCCGAAGCGGTCGCCCACCGTCTTATAGTATCTCTCGTGAGTTACTTCGATGAAACGGTCGATGGTTGGCTTGTCAAGGAGGTTTGCGTATGTGTATCCGTTGTATCTCGGATTGAGTTTCGGTGATTCTACGTAGGCGTACCAAACGGTGCCGCTTTCTCTTTCGGGGATCTGTTCTCCGTCCGCGAGTCTTCTGTAGGAAGAGAGGCATCCGTTTTCGTCGAGTACTACACAGAACCTGGCGATAAGCGAGGAGTGGTCTCCGCTGCGCGACATTACGTTCTGCTCGTTCGGGTGCAGTTTGTCATTGGCAGGTACCGACTCATACGGGTCGGGAGTGAATAGCAGATATCTTATCCTGTATTCGGGATCCTTTGTCACGAGTCCGCCGGCAAAACCCGAGGGCCAGCGGTCCTCGTCGTAGAGCCAGGCGAGCATATTCTCGCGCTCTGCCTTGTCGGTGCAGCTTTTTATAAGATCCATAAACTCGTCGCCGAGGTATTCGGTCCCCATGCCCGAGCGGACATGCATGTGGAATCCGCCGAAGCCCATTTCCTTCAGAATGTCTATCTGACGGAGCAGCTCATCCTTCTCGAGCCTGCAGTTCCAGGCCCAGAAGGGAGTGCCGCGGTATTCTGATGTGGGCTTTCTGAAGAGTTCGACCGCAAGCTGTTTCTCTTTGTTCTTTTCGTAGAGCATATCAGAGTCACCTCGTTATCTTTTTGAAAGGACTTCCTTTTCGTATTCTTCAACCTTTTCAAGCCACTCAGCGCCGGGCGCTGCGCCGGCTCTTCTGCAAAACTCCTCCCATACGGCAGGGAAGGGAGCGGTCTTTATCTCCTCCGAAAGGACGAGCAGCTTTGTAAAATCGCAGCTCTCCTGACACTCTGCAAGCATCTTTCCGGGATGAACGAGGGCAAAGAGCAGAGCCTTTCTGAAAGCCCTGTAGCCGCTCACCCAGGCAGCGATGCGGTTGATGCTCGCGTCGAAGTAGTCGAGGGCTAGGCAGATCTTCTCGGGGCCGCATCTCACTGCTTCGAGAGCGATCTCCCTGATCTCGTCGTCGAACCGACAGACGTGATCGCTGTCCCAGCGGACGCCCCTCGTCACGTGCAGCGCGATTCTGTCAGAAAAGAGAAGCATCGAGGATATCTTGTCGGCCACCGATTCGGTGGGATGGTAGTGTCCGTTGTCCATCAGCGGAACAAGGCCGTTCTTTATCGAATATGCGGTGCAGAACTCGGCCGAACCGACTGTGTATGACTCGACTCCGATACCGAAAACTTTGGATTCGAGAGAAACCGAGATCAGTGATCTGTCGTAGCCTGCCGCGAGGATCCTGTCGAGCGATTCCGCCATCCTCTTTCTCGGAGAATATCTGTCAGCCGGGGTCTCCTTGAGTCCGTCGGGCATCCAGAAGTTGACGAGCGACCTCTTCCCGGTCTCCTTCGCGAAATATTCGGCGATACGCAGACATGCGATCCCGTGCTTTACCCAGAAGTCTCTTACTTCGGGATCGGGGGAGGAAAGCGTCAGCCCGTTCTTCACCATCGGATGAGAGAAGAAGGTCGGATTGAAGTCGATCCCGAGGTCGCGCTCATTCGCGAATCTGACCCATGCCTCGAAATCGCGGGGCTCGATCGCGTCGCGGTCGGCGAACCTTCCCTCAGGAAAGATCGCGTAGCACGCGTGGAGATTGATGCGGCTTTTTCCGGGCATGAGACTCAGAGCAAAGTCATAGTCTTGCATGAGCTCGGCGGGACCGTGCGCCGCTCCTGGATAGTTGCCGGTGGTCTGGATGCCTCCGTCAAGCACACCCGGCCCGTCAAATCCGCGAACGTCGTCTCCCTGCCAGCAGTGGACCGAGATCGGAAGGGCGAGAAGCCGGTCGATCGCGGCGTCGGTGTCGACTCCGAAGGCCGCGTATCGATCTCTCGCGGCCTCATAGCGGCCTGTTTCTTTTTTCATATCACTTTTCCTTTTCTGATGGATTTCAAAAAATGCAGTCTGTGATCCCGCCGCGCATTTCGCGGGGGATAATGTAATCTTTGTTTATTATATTACATTTCACATCTGTTTTCAACCAAAAAATCGAAATGGGATAAAAAATCGATTTTCACGGCAGTTCTGACGCCGGGTTGTTTGATGGTGGCTGCTGCATGAAAGCCTTCTGCGGAAATCTCTATCTGGGAATACCCTCTTTCTGACAGTTTGAGTAATTGTCCTTTCGACTAACTCCACAGCGGGACAGCTGCATGGGGAAGCGTTTACAGCCGGGTAATAAACGATCTGCTATTGATATCCCGGACCCTTTAGAACACATCTTTACTGTTTCAGTTGCTATGTTTTTGCTTATTTGATTAAACAAAAAAAGCCGCAAAAATGAGATAAGCTATTTCAGGAAAGTCAAAAGACCGGGCCGATATCCTTTTTTTATTCATTCAGGCCGTTTTTTTCAAAATTT
>ONVJ01000205.1 GCA_900321265.1 uncultured Eubacteriales bacterium | reverse complement strand
GCCACGCCGGCGACAAGCTCAAAATAGGCCTCGGCAAAGGCGTCGGAGTCGCCGCCGAAGAGGCGGTCGATCCCCTCTCTGAGGACCCCGATGTCGTGATCGACGGGCAGGTACTCCCCGCGGACCTTCACGTAGTGGACAGAACCTATCACGTAATCGAAACCGCCCGCCGGGAGACCGGCGAAATAATCCTGCTCGATACCGCAGAAGATCTTTATTCTTCCGCGGTATTTTCTTTTCAGCCGCGCGATCTCGAGCATGTAATCGGATATTCTCTCCCGTTTCATGCAGTAGCTTTCGTCGAAGGGGGTCCATGAGTGATCCGAAAAGCCGATCGCCGTCATTCCCTTCCCGATCGCCGCGAGGACGACCTCCTCGGGAGAGGTCTTTCCGTCGCTGAAGAGAGAGTGAAGGTGAAAATCGGCGCGGATCCCTTCAAGAGCACCTCCGGGCAGCGAAAAGGAGTTCTTTTCTATCGCCCGGAGCGCCGCCTCGCGGCTGCTGACCCGCCTGCCCATCAGGTCATCTTCTCCTGCTTGACTTTTTTGTCGATGACATGCCTTCTCGCCAGCTCGGCTCTGACGTCGCCGAGCGAGATCCCGGCCTCGGTCATGAGCACCATCACATGATAGACGAGATCGGCGATCTCGTAGACCGTCTCGGGCCTGTCCTCAGCCTTGGCGGCGATTATGACCTCGGTCGATTCCTCACCGACCTTTTTTAAGATCTTGTCAAGCCCCTTTTCGAAGAGATAGGTGGTGTAGGAGCCTTCCTTCGGGGCGGTCTTTCTGCCGGCGATGAGCTCCATGAGGCCCTGCAGCGTGAAATCCCCCCTCGAGTCGCTCTCGAAGAGCGGGTTCTTGAAGCAGGAGAAGCTTCCGGTGTGGCAGGCGGGGCCGTCGGGCTCGACGACGACGGTCAGCGCGTCGAAGTCGCAGTCGGCGGTGATCGAGACTATGTGCTGGTAGTTGCCGCTCGTCTCCCCCTTCAGCCAGAGCTCCCGTCTCGACCGGCTGTAAAAGCAGGTCAGTTCCTTCTCCATCGATATCTCAAGGCTCTCGCGGCTCATGTATGCCAGCGTCAGCACCTGTCTCGTGGCGGCGTCGACGACTATCGCGGGGATCAGTCCCTTTTCGTCGAATTTCAGTTTTGCGGTATCAAAGCAGATCATTTTTACCTCGATAATGTTATTGTCTTGTCAGATTTACTCTTCGCTGCCCGTCATCCCCGACGTTATCCTCGCGGGGATACCGGCTTCCGCCATCTCACGCTTGAGATCGGCGATCTTCACCTCTCCGAAGTGGAAGATCGAGGCCGCGAGCCCCGCGTCCACCCCCGGCAGTTCTTTGAAAAGGGTTATAAAGTCGCCGATGCATCCGGCTCCGCCCGAGGCTATCACAGGCACATTCACCGCGGCGCAGACGGCGGCGAGCATCTCGAGATCGAAGCCCTTCTTCACGCCGTCGGTGTCCATCGAATTGACCACGACCTCGCCGGCCCCGCTGTCGACGCACCTGCGGATCCAGGATATCGCCTCCATGCCGGTGTCGTCGCGGCCGCCCCGGCCGAAGATCCTGAACTCGCCGCCGACGCGTTTTACGTCGACCGACAGCACCACGCACTGGTCGCCGTAGAGCTTTGCCGCCTCGCCGACGAGCGAGGGGTTCCTTATCGCTCCCGAGTTCACCGAGACCTTGTCGGCCCCGCACTTGAGAACGCGGTCGAAGTCGGCGACCGTGTTGATCCCGCCGCCGACCGTCAGCGGTATGAAGACGTTTGCCGCCGTCTCCCGCAGGATGTCGGTGAAGATCGCCCGGCCGTCGGCCGAGGCGGTGATGTCGTAGAAGACGAGCTCGTCGGCGCCGCATTCGCTGTAGTATTTAGCCAGGGCGACGGGGGAATCAACGTCGCGCAGGCCGAGAAAATTCACTCCCTTGACGACGCGCCCGTTTCTTACGTCGAGGCAGGGGATTATTCTTTTCGTTATCATTATACTTCATCCTCCGCCGCCCGGGCGGTCGCTATCGCCTCGGCGAGATCTATCGCGCCGGTGTAGTACGCCTTTCCGATTATCGCCCCCGAGACACCGGCGGCGGCCAGCGCGCGAATGTCTGTGAGCGACGACACGCCTCCCGAGGCGATTATCTCCTCAGACGGCAGAAGGCTCCGCAGCCGGCGGTAAAGCCCGACGTTCGTCCCCTTCATCGCCCCGTCCTTCGATATGTCTGTTATTATGAAGGTCGAAACGCCGCATGCCTGCATGTCGAGGCAGAGCTCCCCCGCCCCGATGTCGCTCTTCTCGGTCCAGCCTTTTATGGCGACGCGTCCCTCCTTTATGTCGGCGCCGACGGCGATCATCGGCCCGAATTCGGCTGCGGCATTCATCACGAAGCCTGGGTCGGTGACCGCGGCGGTCCCGAGGATGACGCGGTCGATCCCCGCTTCGGCGTACCGGCGGATGACATCGAGCGATCTTATCCCTCCGCCGACCTCGACGAAGAGCCCGGTCTTTTCCTTTATCCTGCATACAGTGTCGAAGTTCGGCGTTCCGCCGCTCTTCGCGCCGTCGAGATCGACGACGTGTATCCTTTCGGCGCCGGCCCCGGCGAACTTCGCCGCGACGCCGGCGGGATCGGCCGAATAGACCGTTTTGCTTCGGTAATCGCCGCGGAGCAGCCGTACCGCCTCTCCCCCGATCAGATCGATCGCCGGATAGATTATCATCTCTTTCTCTCTCTTTCTCCTTTCCGCCGCCCTGCTCATCCGACGGCGCAGAAGGCTTTCAGTATCTTCAGGCCGACGTCGCCGCTCTTTTCAGGGTGGAACTGGCAGCCGTATACGCTCCCCTTCGCCACCGCGGCGGTCAGCGGCGCGCCGTACTCGGCGGTCGCGATGACGTGATCGGCCTCGGTGTCGGCAAAGAAGGAATGGACGAAATAAACGCAGTCCCCCTCGTTTATAAAGCGAAGCAGCGGGCGCTTCCCATGCGGAAACACAAGCGGATTCCAGCCCATGTGGGGGATCTTGAGGCCTTCGGGGATCACGTCGGCGATCGGTCTCACCCTTCCGGGTATGAGTCCAAGCCCCTCGTGTCTTCCGTACTCCAGGCTCTCGTCAAAGAGCAGCTGCATCCCGAGGCATATCCCGAGAAGCGGCTTCCCCTCTCCGGCAAGCCCGCGTATCAGCTCTCCGAGGCCGGATATCCGCAGCTTTTCGGCCGCGTCTCCGAAGGCCCCGACGCCCGGAAGCACTATCCGGTCCGCCGAGGATATCTCCGCGGGATCCGACGTCACCCTCACGCTCTCCCCGATCGCAGCGAAGGAGCAGCCGAGCGAAAAGAGGTTGCCGACGCCGTAATCGACTATCGCCGTCATCACAGCACCCCCTTTGTGGAGGGTATCTCGCCCTTGTACATCTCATCGATCGACACCGCCGTCCTCAGGCTTCTCGCGGCCGATTTGAAGGCGCCCTCGATGATATGGTGCGAATTCCTGCCCGCGAGCTGCCTGATGTGCAGCGCGCACTCGGCCTGTCTGACGAAGCCCGCCCAGAACTCCTCGACGAGCTCGGTGTCGAACTCACCGACCTTTTCGGTCGGGATACTCATGTCGTATACGAGGCAGGATCTGCCCGAAAAATCGACGGCGGTGAGTATCAGCGCCTCGTCCATCGGCAGCAGGGTATCGCCGTAGCGGCGGATGCCGCGCTTGTCGCCGAGGGCTTCGCGGAAGGCGCGCCCCAGGGCGATGCCGATGTCCTCGGTCGTGTGGTGGCAGTCGACGTAAAGGTCGCCGCGGCAGAAGACGTCGAGGTCGAACCTGCCGTGCGAGGCGAAGAGGGTGAGCATGTGATCGAGGAAGCCGATGCCGGTGTCGATCCTGCTCTTTCCCGAGCCGTCGAGCTCAAGAGTCAGAGATATATCCGTCTCGGCGGTCCTTCTTTCGATCTTCGACTCTCTCATCTGTCCGCCTCCCCTGTCTTTTTCGCTCTCTTTTCCTCAAGTATCCCGGCGACGGCGGCGACGAAGGCCTCCATCTCCTCTTCGCTGCCGATCGTGATCCGGTTGCGTTCGGATATCCGCGGGGCGTCGAAGTGCCGGATAAGTATCCCCTTCTCCTTCAGCGCGAGGTAGAGCTCGCGGCCGCCGATATCCTTGTGCTCCGCGAAGAGGAAGTTGGCAGAGGAATCTGTCAATCTGAACCCGAGGGCGGCAAGCGCGGCCGCCGTCTTCTCCCTCGTCGCCTTTATCCTTTCGGTGCAGAATCTCAGATAACCCTTGTCTGCCAGGGCTCCGACGCCCGCGGCCGCCGTCATCCGGTTGACATTGTAGGGGTTTGCCGAGAACCTGAGGGTGTCGATGTCGTTTATTATCTCCTTCGACGCAAATCCCATCCCCAGCCGTCCGCCGGCCAGCGAGCGCGACTTCGAGAAGGTCTGGACGACGAGAAGATTGTCGTATTTCTTTATCAGCCCGACGGCGCTCTCACCGCCGAAATCGATGTATGCCTCGTCGATCACGACGACATTTCCGGGGTTGCCCGCGACGATCCTCTCGATTTCCGAAAGGGGCAGCGCGATCCCGGTCGGGGCGTTGGGATTGGCGATGAAGACGGTCCCGCCGGCGCCGACGTAATCCTCCGCGTCGAGCGAAAAGTCCTCCTTCAGCGGGATCTCGCGCCACGGGACCCGGTTCGCCTCCGCGAACACCCGGTAAAAGCCGTAGGTAATGTCCGCGAAGACGGCGGGACGTTCTTCGTCGCAGAAGGCGGCGAAGGCGAAGGAGAGGATCTCGTCCGAGCCGTTGCCGAAGACGATGTTCTCCGCCGGCAGGCCGTAGGCCTGGGAGGCGGCCTCCCTCAGCGCGCGCTGGGCGGGATCCGAGTAGAGCTCAAGGCTGCCCGCCTCCTCTCTCGCCATCCGCTGCGCTATCGGCGACGGTGGGAAGGGCGACTCGTTCGTGTTGAGTTTGATGTATTTTCTGTCCTGCGGCTGCTCGCCCGGCACGTAGGCCTTCAGCGAGGCGTATTTCCCGCTGAAAAATCTGCTCATTCTCTTTTCCCTTCTCCTTCCGCCGCGGTACCGCCGGCGCATCCGGTTTTCCTTCTTGAAAGCGCGCTTCTCGCGTGAGCCTCAAGTCCCTCCCGCCTCGCGAATGCGGCGACGTCGTCGGCGGCCGCGTCGAGGGCTTCGGGAGTGAAATATGTATACTGCGTCTTTTTTATGAAGTCGTCGACGCCCAGCGGGCTTGAGAACCTGGCGGTGCCTCCGGTCGGAAGGGTGTGGTTCGGGCCTGCGAGATAGTCGCCGAGGGCCTCGGGACAGCTCCTTCCCATAAAGACCGAGCCGGCGTGCCTCACGTCCGGAAGCAGGGCGAAGGGATCGCTCACCATCAGCTCGAGGTGCTCGGGCGCCAGCGAGTTTGAGATCTCCACCGCCTCGGCGACGCTCCCCGCGACGATGATCTTCCCGTTCTTCTCTATCGACGTCCTCGCGATCGCCTCTCTGGGCAGAACAGACAGCTGCCTTTCGATCTCTGCGGCGACCTTCTCCGCGAGCTCTTCGGAATCCGTTATCATGACCGCCGAGGCCAGTCTGTCGTGCTCGGCCTGCGAGAGCATGTCGGCCGCGGCGACCGCGGGATCGCTTCCGGCGTCGGCAACGATGAGTATTTCGCTCGGGCCGGCGATCATGTCGATCGACACCTGGCCGAAGACCTGTTTCTTGGCCTCGGCGACGAAGACGTTGCCCGGGCCGACGATCTTGTCGACCTTCGGGATGCTCTCTGTCCCGTATGCCAGCGCGGCGATCGCCTGCGCTCCGCCCGTCTTGAAGATCCTGTCCACACCCGCGACCCGCGCGGCGGCGAGGATGGCGGGATTGACCTTCCCCTCACGGTTCGGCGGCGTCGTGATGACGACCTCCGACACCCCTGCGATCTTTGCAGGAATCGAGTCCATGAGCACCGTCGAGGGATAGGCCGCCGTGCCGCCCGGCACGTAAAGGCCGGCACGTTCGACCGGGATTATCTTCTGACCCATGACGCTGCCGTCGGGGCATTTTATCTCGAAACCCTCGCGGCGCTGCATCGAGTGATAGCGGGAGATGTTATCCGCTGCCCGGCGGAGTATCCGCAAAAAGTCCGGGCCGACCTCGGCCACCGCCGCGTCGGTCTCCTCCGCCGTGACCTCGAGCGACTCAAGCTCGGCGCCGTCGAAGCGGCGGCAGTAATCGAGGACGGCGGCGTCCCCTCTCATTCTCACATCGGCGATAATCGCCGAGACCGCCGCCGAAACGTCGGTCCCGGGGACCGCCCTCGCGAAGATCTCGCTGTCGGGGACCTCCCCGTATCTCATTATCTTTATCATGACTCAAAGCACTCCTTTAATGATGCCTGCCGCGCGCGGGGCGGATCAGACAGATGCCTCCCTCAGCGCAGAAATGGCGGCGAGCATGGCCTTTTCCTTGAAGAAGAAGGAGGATTTGTTCGCGATCAGCCTCGCGCTGATGTCGCATATCTTCTCGACGACCTCGAGGTCGTTCTCCTTCAGCGTCGTTCCCGTCTCGACGATGTCCACGATGACGTCGGAAAGTCCGACGATCGGGGCGAGCTCGATCGATCCGTTCAGGTGGATGATGTCTATGTCCATCCCCTTCGAGGCGAAATGCCTTTTCGCGATGTTCGGGAATTTGGTCGCGACGCGCAGCGTCTCACCCGCGGTGTATGTGAACCCTCTCGGTGCGGCGACCGCCATGCGGCATTTTCCGGTATCGAGATCGAGCAGCTCGTAGACGTCGGGCGAATATTCAAGCAGGATGTCCTTCCCGCAGACGCCTATGTCGGCAGCGCCCCGCTCGACGTATTTTGAAACGTCGGAGGGCTTGACCCAGAAGAACTTCAGCGTTCCGTCGCCGTTTTCGGATATCAGCTTCCGGCTGTTTTCGTCGATCGGCGGGCAGTCGAATCCCGCCGCGGCAAATCTCGCGTAGACCTTCTCGCCCAGCCTTCCCTTGGGAAGGGCGACGGTGAGGCTGCCGTCCGCCGTGACCGGGGAGTCGCAGATCCGGTCCAGTCTGTCGGTGTAAACGGCAAAGCCGATCGCGTCCGACCTCCTGCCCAGCCGTCTCATCAGATTGGCATACATGCCGCCCGACAGCACCTCTTCGGGGATCCCCGGCACAAAGCCGTTGAAGATCAGGCCGTTGTAGTAGTTCATATCGGCGGTGACCGAGAAATCGACCCTTATCCTGTCGGCGTATCTGCTCTTCGCGAGTATCCCGGCGATCCCTGCAAAGCTCTCGCCGCAGATCCCGCGTAGCTTTTCGGCGGCCTCGGCGACCGAACATCCGGCGCCGAGCAGGGCGGAAAACTCGGCCGCGGCCTCGGGGTCGCCGCCTTCTTCGCAGGCCGCGGCGATGCCCTCGGCGCTGCGTTCGCCGATCGCCTTGAAGAGCGCGGGCAGCGAGGATTCGCGGAGGCCCCGCCGCCTGACTATGCCTGCGAGGGTGTCGAGGTCGGAGACGGCCAGGACCCAGTCGTCGGAGAAAAGATCAAGGCTTCCGGCGGCAAGGAGGATGACCTCGGCAGCCTCGGCGGCGCCCACCTTTCCGAAACACTCGAGACCGCACTGCATGGACTCGCCGAAGGAGCCCGAGCCTCTGTCGACGCGGTAAACGCTCTCGTTGTAGCAGAGCCTTGTCGTCTCGTCGGGCCTGTCCTCGCTGTTTTTGATTATCGACAGGGTGACGTCAGGCTTGAGCGCCATCAGGCGGCCGTTGGTGTCGGTGAAGGTCAGGACGCTGTCCGAAAGGAGGAAGTCCTTGTGTTTCATATAGAGGTCGTATTCCTCGAATTTGCTCATCCGGTAGCGGCAGTAGCCGCTCGCGGTGTAGAGCGACCGCAGCTGCAGCACGTATTTTTCGCTGTCAAACAGCACCGATTCGTCTATGGGCATCTCTTATTTCTCCTCTTCTGCCTCTTCCGCGGCTCCGGCCGCGGCGGAAAGCCTTTCGATGACGGTCCGGTATCCGCCGGGACCGTAGTTCAGGCATCTGGCCACACGGCCGATCGTCGCGGTGGACAGGCCGGTCTTTTCGACAATCTGCGAGTAGCTGTTGCCGTCGCTCAGCAGTATTGCCGCCTCAAGTCTTGACGACATGTCCAGTATCTCCTTGACCGTGCACAGATCCTCAAAGTAATCGTAGCATTCGTCGACGGTTTTCAGGCTCAGAATGGTCTCAAACAGCCTGTTGGTCGATCCGGACCTGATGTTCATCCGGGTGCCTCCCTTCTTCGGTTCCGGGCGTCCGCTTTTTTTCTCTTCGCGGATCAGCCGCCCGGTTCTTGCTTTCTCTGTTTACTATTTTAGCATACTAAAGCGATAAAGTCAAGAAAAAAGATAAAAAAAGCGGAAAAACGCCTGAAAAAAGGCCGACCTCCGCAATAACGATCGGAGAACCGGATCGCCGTAACTGTTCGGGCAGTTAACGTCGGATTTACACCGGGCGCTTACAAGACGTAATAGGTCTGCCCGTTATAATCATATTACCGCGGCGGCAGTCCGGCTACCCTGTTTTTACGATCTCATTACCCTCTGAAGGCACGACCATCGATTTTGCAGACGTGTTGAATCTGTTTTTCCAGACGAAGGTTCCGTTTTTAAGCACCGCCATCCTGTTGTCCCTGAATTCGACGTCGATGCCGT
>ONVJ01000206.1 GCA_900321265.1 uncultured Eubacteriales bacterium | reverse complement strand
TTGTCTCCGGCTATATGCCGGTTAAGTTGGTTTTTCCGAGGAGTCAGATCCCAAAGATGTCATATTTGACATTATTATATTCTATTTTAGGAATGTTGTCAACAGTATTTTCAATTTTGGAAATGTTCGCTTATTTCTTCCACTTCGCGACGTATTCGTCGATCAGTCCCTGTATGCCCGTCATGTCCTCGGGGGAATCGAAAACGTCGGTGAAGTTCGAGTTCCCCGAGGTGTAGTACTTGTTCGTATACCCGGCATATGAGACCGATCCCGATCCGTACATCACCGACGTTATGTCGCCCCAGCTCTGTCCGACGGCGCTCCGCCCGGTGACGGCGCAGTAGCAGGTCAGCGCAGCGATGTACCCCGCGAGGGGATTCGGGTGGTGCGAGTCGCCCGAGACGCTGTTGACGAAGGTGTTCTTGACATATCTCACTGTCGCCTTCGGGTTCCTGACGTTGCCCGAGTAGAGGTCGTAGCAGATGTGGCCCCAGTCGGCGATGATAACGCCCAGCCGCCGCAGCGCTTCAAGCTGACCGGTCACTTTGGTGTGGCCTTTGTCGTAACTGTAGGTGTGGCACATGTAGACGAAGACGGTGTCCGGGTTCGGGAACCTTGCCATCACGTTTCGCACATCGGTCAGAAAATTCGAGTTGTTGTTCCCCGATTCCGACATGAAGACATAGTCGAAGGTCGAGAGGTCGAGCCCCTGCAGCAGATCTCCTCCGACGCCGACGTCGCAGCCCTCGGTCCGGCATTTTCCGGTGAAGTCGTAGAGATGATGGTTGCCGTAGGTGCAGTCGATGACGGTGGTCTTGTCTCCGTTCGCGCGGCAGATCCGGTAGAAGAGGCCGGTGTCGACGCCGCGGTATCCGCCTTTTGTCACTACTCCGCCGTAGTATATCATCGAGTTCCCGATGAAGATGACCTTTTTGCCGTCCAGGACAGAATGCTCTTCCGCTGCGGGCGCTTCGGTCGTTTCGGGCGGATCGGTCTCGGATCCCGCGGACCCGGTCGTTTCGTTCGCGCCTCCGGCCTCACCGGGCGCGGAGGTCATGTCGGTACCGGTCCCGGCGGGCTCGCTATCGACCGACGGCGTTCCGCGGGCGCAGGAGGAGCAGGTGCAGGCAAGCAGCATCAGCGCCGCTGCGAATCCCGCGCCCAGCTGGCGTCTGATCTCCGCGTAACATGTGTGTTTTTTCATAGTCTTATTCTCCTTCTGTCAGCTTCAGATAGACTTCAAAATACCTGTCGCCGAACTCCCTCAGCGACTGAGCGTCGAAGTGAAGGATGTCCGGCCTGCATGTCAGACTCTCGGCTGAAGCGACTCCGAAGACGCCGGTTCCGAGCGAGACCGACCGCAGCTGACGGTTGAAGTCAGGCACCGCCGAGTATGACTCGCCGCGCTGAAGCAGGTAGAGCCCGAGTTCCCCCGCGATGACGGGGACAGGCGCGATGCCGAGGTCGGCGAAGAGGTCGCCGATGAGCTTCTCAAACCGGGCGGGGTAGCTCGCGACGCGGTCGGGGTGCTTCACCTCGGCCTCGCCCTGGTGCCAGAGGATGCCCTTCAGGGTCGAGATCCTCATCGCCATCCGCGTCTGGAAGAGTGCGTTCTCGTAGAGAGGGCCGCCCTTCTGCCAGCTGTCGAGCGACGATCCGCCGTCGGCGCAGGGTATGAGCCCGACCCGCCTGCCGGTGTGTTCCCGGTATCTCAGTGCGAACTCGGGAGCGAGACTGACGCCCGAGCGGTATTTTCCGGCGAATATCCCCCGGTCGGGATTGACAGGTTCGCTCAGCGTCTGCCAGCGGCAGTTGCGCAGCATATAGAGATCGGGGTGGGATATCTCCGCGACGGTGCCTATGTCGCCGCGTCCGGCCATGTTCGACTGGCCTATCATAAGGAAGGAATCGATCCCGGTGACCGCTTCAGCCATTTTTCTTCCCCTCTTCGGTAAGTTTTATTATATTATATCACTTTCCGCCACGGTTTTCAATCATAGCACGGGACCGATTTTTGACCGAGGCCACGCGGGACGGGAGACTTCAGGACCCCTGCCGAGGTCACACGCCCCTAAAGAGAACGAAGCCTTGACAAATACCTCGTTCAAGGGTATAATAGAGCAAACAATAAAAGGAGTCCTGAAATCGTGAAAAAAACAAAACTGATCGTCATCGCCGCGGCCTTTCTCGCGGC
>ONVJ01000288.1 GCA_900321265.1 uncultured Eubacteriales bacterium | reverse complement strand
TCAGGGCAAAAACGGCACGGTCTCGTGCCGAGAAAAATGTCGCAGGGGTGTTTAAAAACTCGCCTCACGAGTTTTTAAACACCCCCAGCAATTGCTCGTCGGCCAGTTAAAAAAATCGCGTAGCGAGTTTTTTAACAGCCTCTTTTTCAGTTGAGATTATACTTTAAGGCTGAGCCTGGTCGGATCAGCCGATGTAGGCATACTGGAGATACCAGTAGCCGTACGGGCTGTGCCATACGCCCTTCAGAGTCGAGCTCTGGAGCCAGAAGTCGGTGTAGTACGCAACGGGAATGTTGGCGTAGTCTTCCATCATGATCTTCTCGGCGTTGTGGAGAGCCTGGAAGTGAGCGGCGCTGTCGGCGACCTTGGAGGCGTCGATGGCGGCGTCAAAGGCGGGATTGTTGTACTTGCCGTCGTTGTTGCCGTTGGTGGAGTAGAGGAGCTCGATCATGTTCGAAGCGTCGTTGTAGTCCATGACCCAGCCGTTACGGGCCATCTCGTAGTTGCCTTCGCGGCGCTGAGGAGTGAAGCTGGACCACTCGACCTTCTCGATGACCATGTTGATCCCGAGGACATCCTTGTAGCACTGCTGCAGATACTCGGCGACCGCTACGTGGTAGCCGGAATCGTTGGTGGAGTATGTGATGGTCGGGAAGCCTTGGCCGTTCGGATAACCCGCATCTGCGAGAGCCTGCTTCGCGGCGGCCTTGTTGGCCTCATAGTCCTTGCTGATGTAGGTGGCGTTGCCGTTTGCCTTGACTGCGTTGTCGAAGAAGTATCCGGTAGCGTCAGACACGCCGGGTCCTACGAAGTTGTAAGCCGGGCTGTAGGTTCCCTGCATGATGGTGTTGGCAATGTAGTTGCGGTCGATGGCGAGGTTCAGGGCCTTGCGGACGAGGACATTGTCAAAGGGAGCCTTGGAGCAGTTGAGGTTGAGGTAGTAGGTGCCGAGGATGGTGTCGACATAGAAGTCGCCGCCGTCTTCAGCCTTCTTGAGGCTGGGGATCTCTTCGGTGGGAACGTCCTTGATAAGAAGAGCCTGTTTGCTCTTGTAAGCGGCGTAAGCAGCCGACGAGTCCTCAATGAGGAGGAAGTTCAGGGTCTCGGTGACGATCCTGGAGGTGTCCCATCCGCCCTTGTAATTGGGGTTCTTGACACAGACGATCCTCTCACCGGGAGTCCAGGACTTGATCATGTAGGGGCCGTTGCAGACGTAGGTCTCGGGCTTGGTGGCCCAGGCATCGCCGTTCTTTTCGACAGTGGCCTTCTGAACGGGGCTCATGGTGCCGAAAGCGACGATCTTGTCAAAGTAAGCGCAGGGATAGGAAAGAACGATGGTGAGGGTCTTTCCGTCGTCGCTGGCCTTGACGTTCAGCTTCTCGGGGTCTTCGCCGTATCCGTCGATCATTCCGACGACCGTCTCACCGTAGGGAGCGGCGGTCCTGGGATCGCAGATGCGCTTCATGGTGTACTCGAAGTCTTTCGCGTTCAGCTCGGTGCCGTCGCTCCACTTCAGACCGTCACGCATGGTGAAGGTCCAGGTGAGGCCGTCGTTGCTGACGGTGTAGCTCTCGGCCTGGCCGGGCTTAACGGAACCGTCCTCATCAATGATGAGAAGGGTCTCGAACAGTGTGATGAGCATGTTGCCGCCGTCGACCGCACTGTTCAGGGCAGGATCCAGAGTTTCGGGGTTGGGCCCGATCTGGACGGTGATTTCTTTGCCGTCTTTCGTTCCGCCGCAGGCAACCATAGCGATGACCATGCAGAGGGCGAGGAGCAGGGCAAGAATTCTTCTAGCCTTCATTTTTTTCTCCTTTGCGTTTTTCGCAGAAAATTGATTTTTATTCAAATCGCCGGAGCGTATGAATACCGTTTCAGTTGAGTTTGTCGAGGTGGTGGCAGGCAGCCCAGTGTCCGGGAGATATCTCCTTCAGTTCGGGTGTCTGTGCGGCGCAGCATTCGTCCGCGTAGGGACACCTGGTGCGGAAGCGGCAGCCGCTGGGAGGATTGAGCGGGCTCGGGACGTCGCCCTGAAGGATGATGCGCTTGCTTGCCCGGGCCGTCTTCGGATCGGCGATCGGTATCGCGGAGATCAGGCTGCGCGTGTAGGGATGCGCGCTGCGGCAGATGAGCTCGTAGCTGTCAGCCAGCTCGACGAGCTTTCCGAGATACATGACGCCGATGCGGTTGGAGATGTGTCTGACCACGCTGAGGTCGTGCGCGATGAAGAGGTAGGTGAGCCCCAGCTCCTTCTGCAGGTCCTCGAACATGTTGACGACCTGCGCCTGGATCGAAACGTCGAGCGCCGATACCGGCTCGTCGCAGACGATGAATTCGGGGTCGACGGCAAGCGCCCGGGCGATCCCGACGCGCTGTCTCTGCCCGCCCGAGAACTCGTGAGGATAGCGGTTCGCGTGCTCGCTGTTAAGGCCTACCTTCTCAAGCAGGGAAATGATCTTTTCCCTGCGCTCTTCGCGGCTGGAGGCCAGCTTGTGGATATCTATCGCCTCTCCCACGATGTCGCCGATGGTCATTCTCGGATCCAGGCTCGCATAAGGATCCTGGAAGACTATCTGCATCCTGCGGCGGTAGGGAAGCATATCTGCGGATATCTTTTCCGCTTTGTCAAAGAGGACTTCTCCGTCGTAAACGATGCGTCCGTCGGTCGGTTCGTAGAGGCGGAGCATAGTGCGCCCGACGGTCGTCTTGCCGCAGCCCGATTCTCCGACGAGACCGAGCGTCTCGCCCCTGTAGATGAAGAAGGAGACGTCGTCGACTGCCTTTACGTACCTGCGGTTCTTGCCGAAGCCGCCAGCCGGGAAGTACTGTTTGAGATGCTCGATCTCGACGAGCTTTTTCTGTTCACTCACCGGCGGCACCTCCTTTTTCGTACTCTTCCTTCTGGCGGAGCCAGCAGTGGCTGTAGTGGGTGTCGCTCAGATCGGTCCTGGGCGGCATTTCCCGCAGACATATCTTCATGCAGCTCGCGCAGCGGGGAGCGAAGGGACATCCGGCGGGTGGATTGAGGAGGTCGACGGGCTGGCCCTCGATCGGCACGAGCCGCTCGACGTTCTCGGCGTTGAGCTTCGGGATCGAGTTGATCAGACCCTTCGTGTATTCGTGGCTGGGTTCGTAGAATATCTCGTCGGTCGTTCCGTACTCGACGATATGCCCGGCGTACATGACGGCGATCTTTTCGCACATCGACGCGACGACGCCGAGGTCGTGGGTGATCATGATTATGCTCATACCGAGCTTTTTCCGCAGGTCCTGCATCAGATCGAGTATCTGAGCCTGGATAGTCACGTCGAGCGCGGTCGTGGGCTCGTCGGCGATCAGGAGTTTCGGCTCGCAGGCAAGTGCGATGGCGATCATCACACGCTGGCGCATGCCCCCCGAAAGCTCGTGCGGATACTGTTTGAGGCGCTTGTCGGGCTCGTTGATCCCGACCAGCTCGAGAAGTTCCCTGGCGCGTGCCTTTGCCTCTTCGGGTGTCTTGTCGGTGTGGAGGGTTATGACTTCGATTATCTGGTTGCCGATCGTATAGACCGGGTTGAGGCTCGTCATCGGGTCCTGGAAGATGATGGAGACTTCATTTCCGCGGATGGCGCGGAACTCCTTTTCGGTCATCCTGTCGACATCGTGACCGTTGAAGTATATCGTTCCGCCGATAAGCTTCCCGGGAAAGGCGGTCAGGCCCATTATCGAATAGGCGGTCACCGATTTTCCCGAGCCCGATTCTCCGACTATTCCTAGGACCTCGCCTTCCTTCATCCTGAAGGAGACTCCGTTGAGCGCTTTTACCTCGCCGACCGGGGTGAAGAAGGAGAGCCGCTCGTCGGCTACGTCGAGAAGTATGCCGGCTTTGTCTTCGGCCGGATCTGCGGCGGCGCTCTTCAGGGTATCGGGCGCGCAGGGATCTTTAGTTACAGTTGCCATTGGGATGATCCAGTGTCCTTTCCTGATAAAAGCCTTGTCCTTAAGGATTTATCCGGGATTTTGCGAAGAAAAATGAAAGGAAACGCGGGGAAATATCAGTTTTTCAGCTTCGGGTCGAAGGCGTCGCGCAGGCCGTCTCCGAAGAGGTTGAAGACGAGGATGATGACGCTGATCAGGACCGCCGGAAGCAGCAGCAGATGCGGGAAGGTGTTCATTCCCTTCACGGCGTCTGTCGCCAGTGATCCGAGCGACGGCATCGGAGCCGCGACACCCAGTCCGACGAAGCTCAGGAAGCTTTCGGTGAATATCGCCGACGGGATCTGGAGGGTGGTGGTGACGATGAGCGTTCCGATGCAGTTCGTGAGCAGATGGTTGCGTATTATCCGTCCGTTTCCCGCGCCGAGTGCTCTCGCGGCGGTAACGAATTCCGATTCCTTGAGGACCAGCACCTGGGAACGTGTTATTCTCGCCATACCTACCCAGTAGAGGAGCACGAAGACGATGAAGATCGCCAGCAGATTGGGGCCGACGCGCTGCATCCAGCCGAAGCCCGAGACCTCCGAGAGCTCCTTCAGCGGATCCCTGATGATGACCGACAGCAGTATTATCAGAAGGATATCGGGGATCGTATAGAGGATATCGGTGATACGCATCATGATGTTGTCGACCCATCCTCCCGCGAATCCGGCGATGGCGCCGTAGGTCGATCCCACGAGCAGGACGAGAGCGGCGCAGACAAGGCCGACCGTGAGGCTGATACGGGTGCCCATCATAAGGCGGACGGCGAAGTCGCGTCCGTTCTTGTCGGTCCCGAAGATGTGCGGGAAGACCTTTTCGCCGGCGTCGATGCGGGCCTGTTCGGTCTCGCCGTATTTAAAAGGGGCAAGATTCTCGCTTCCGAGGATCTGCTGTTCATATCTGTAGGGCCAGAAGACCGGAAGCAGGTAGGCGAACATCACTATCAGCATGATTATGACGAAGCTCACCATCGCGATCCGGTTCTTCACGAGCCTGCGCAGGCCGTCCTTCCAGAAACTGACGCTGTCGCGCATTATGACGAGGCTCTCTTTTTCCTCGCTTGTCGCCGGCGCGAAGTCGTCGGGATCGATGTGGAGGCTGAATGGTCTGTTGTGCATCATTCTCTCTTTCGCCTCCCTTATTTGAGCTTGATCCTCGGGTCGATGATCTTGTAAAGAATGTCGACTATCACGTTTGCCGTTATCACGAGGGTCGCGAGCACTATCGTGGTGCCCATTATCATGGTATAATCACGGTTCGTTATCGACGACACGAACTCTTTGCCAAGCCCGGGTATGGTAAATATCTTTTCAACGACGAAGGAACCGGTCATAAGTCCGGCAAGCATCGGCCCTACGTATGTGACCACGGGGAGCAGGGCGTTGCGGAGAGCGTGCTTGAAGATCGTTTTCGAGGTGGGAAGGCCCTTCGCCTTCGCAGTGCGGATATAGTCCTGTCCCATGACGTCGAGCAGGCTCGAGCGCATGAGGCGGGTTATGTAGGCGGTGGGATAGATCGAGAGGGCGGTGACCGGCATTATATAGTTTGCCGCGGTGCTCAGGCCGACCGTCGGCAGGATCGGGTGATCCAGTCCGAAAAGGTCGGGCAGATACATTCCGAAGCTGTAGAGAAGCAGAACGCTGCTGATAAAACTGGGTATCGCGATGCCGCATGTCGCCAGGACGAGGATGATGTTGTCGGGGATCTTGCCCCGGTTGTAGGCCGCCAGACATCCGAGCGGGATGCCGATCAGGAGGGATATTACCACCGCGACTGCCGCGAGACTCGCGGAGACCGGGAATTTCGTAAAGATGATATCCGACACCGTACGGCCGCGCTGTTTGAGGCTGACGCCCATGTCGCCCTTCAGAAGGTCGGTCATATATGTGACGTAACGCTGGAGGAGCGGCTTGTCAAGCCCGTATTTTGCCGCCAGCGCCGCCTGCGCCTCCGCGCTGATCGATTTTTCCGCCACGAAGGGACCGCCGGGCACCAGGTTCATCAGGAAGAAGGTCAGCGTCGCGACCATAAATATACTTAGCAATCCCGTCACGATCCGCTTCAGAGCATATTTCAGCATCATAACCTCCGTTCCGCGGCCTGCCCGCGGCTTTAGTGAAAACGGCAGAGCCAAAAAAGCACTCACCGTATTTTAACTGATTTATTGTATAACAAATTTGACTTTGTGTCAAGCGGTTTGTTGCAGTTTAGTCCGCTTGCGGGGTGTTTTTTTCGCAAAAACAGATTTTTTTGTATTTTTGTGCATGTCGAACTTGCAAAAAAACAAAACGGGAGGTGTAAAAAGCGGGTCTGCTCAAACACCTCCCCCGCAGATACCGGCCGCCTCCGCGGGATTCCTTCACCCTCCGATCGACACTCCCGGCAGCATCGCGGGATTCGCGGCGAGCTCGAGAGCGTGGCCCGACGCCGCGCTGAAGCCGGTCACCGTTATCTTCTCGGGCATCTTTATCTGCCTCGGAGCCGTTTTGTAATTCGGATTTATCGCCGAGAAAAGATATGGAACGGTATCCGAGGATTTGTCGTGAATGACGAAGTTCGTGATCTCGATATTGCGGGGAAGAGTGCACTCGTATCCGAAGTCGTGGGTGCCGTCGTTCGAGCCGTTGATGATCACCGGCTTCGTGTTCTTTCCGTTGCCTGGGTAGTAATCGCAGTTCCGGATGACCAGATCGCCGTTCCAGGTGCTGCCGTAGTCGTTTCTCAGATTGACGAAGCAGGTCCCGTAGATGCTGCAGCCCTCGATGAGCGCCAGTCCGTGACCGATCAGGTTTATCCCCTGGTGTCCGAAGGAGCAGTCGGTGAGCGTGACGTTGCATACACCCTTGTGGGCGTCGAATCTTGAAAAGACGCAGCGCTCGAAGAGGATGTTTTTCGCGTAGTTCGAGGCGAAGACGCCCCATCTCGTAGAATCGTTGATGTCGTTGGTCTGGGAGCAGTCGACCGCCCTGAAGGAGGTGCAGGAGGTCACCAGCATGTCGTAGGTCCCCATGCTGACCGTCGTCCCCGCCGAGCCGATCTTCTTATATGTCTTGTGGCCGGTCAGCACTGTGTTCTTCACCGTGACTCCGTCGCAGTTCATGATGTTGAGAAATCCCGAGTAGGGCTGTCCGTCGGCGCCTTCTCCGGTGACGTAGTGTGTCAGCGAGTCGATGGTCGTGCCCGACCGCCTGATCCTTATCCCGCGGTTGTAGTAGGCGCTTGCCGAGCCGCTGTTGGCGACCGTCGTGAAGATCCCTCCGCGGACGGTCACCGGCCGGTCGTCGCAGCGCCTGGCGGAGTTGCGGGTCACCTCGTCGAAATCCCAGAGGACGGGCGTCGAGGGATCGACGTTGCCGTCGGCGTCGATGAGGATGACGTCTGTCATCGCCGCCCCCGAATCCTGGTTGGCGCCCTGGCGGATATACTGCTTCACGTTGTCGTTGTAGATGATGACGTACATCGGATAACCCGGTCTCACACCGATGTTCGCGTCTCCGGCGGCGACCTTTTTTATGTCGAGCGTCTCAAGCGGAAAGTCGGGCTCGACGTTGAAGACGTTCGTGCCGATGTTCGCGACATCTCTGTCGTCGATGATGAATTTCGAGACCGACCAGTCGGTGTCGGTCTTTACGACCGCGTATCTGTCGCTGCCGCCGATATAGTATGTCGCGTCCTCCCGCGAGAGCACCGGCAGGCCCATCCCGTTGGCCGCGGCGTGCGCCGCCGCTATGGCGGCGATGTCGTCGGTCTTGCCGTCTCCGACAGCACCGTAGTCCTCGTAGGTGACGTATCCGCCGAAGTTCTTCGAGGCCCTTGCGGACAGTATCCCGCCGGCCGCCGCTTCCGCCGCGGGGAGGGCGATCAGCTCGCGTATCGCGCGGTAGAAACCGGCTTCCGCCCCGGCTTTGATCAGGATATCTCCTCCCGATTCGGATGCCGAGACCTCGCCCGGCTTTGCGTTGTCGGTCTCAAAGCGTATCAGCTTTTCCCCACCGTATCCCAGCAGTTTTCCGGTCAGCGCGAAGACGGTCTTCCGGAACTCCTCCGCGGCGCCCGCGATATAATCCGAAGCTGATTCTTCAAGAGCAAAACCCGAGATAAGGCTTTCGCCGATCTTTATGTCGTCAAACTTTTTCGAGGCGGAAAAGGCTGTCACGCTGTCCGCCGGAAGTTCAAAGGCCTCCCCTTTTTTTATCATTCCGCACATATACTCCACCGCCTTTTCAAGTCCTTCGAGGTCACCCGCCGAGACCGTCACCCTTTCTCCGTCGGTCACTATCGCGTAGCTCCCGCTTCCGAGCAGCGACTTTCCCGGGAACTTTCCGTCGTTTTCGCCGAATATGCCGATGACGATCTCTCGGTCCTGCCTCAGGGGATTGCGGGCCCAGTCGGTCGTATATGTTATTCTTGATGCCGCGATCCCGTTGATGTGCGAGACGAGCTTCCCGATGATCTCCGCCTCGCCTGCCGACGCCGTGTCGGATCTGACGACGATGTAATCGGTGTTTCCGTCGGCGGAGATGATCTCCTTCATTTCGGTGGATGGGACGGGATCTTCGTATACCGAATTCCCGGGCGGCTGTGTTTCGGGATCTCCGCTTCCGCCCCGGCAGGAGGGGAGAAGGAGGAATAATGCGGCGAGCAGAAGCGCCACTGCGCTTATAGGGATTCTTTTTTTCATCTTCGTTCACAGGCTGCGCAGGGGGCAGCGTTTTTCCTTTGTTTGATCGTAAAGCTGCGGGACAGATAAAAACCTTGCTGTTTTTAAATGCGCATCAACTGTCGCTGTCCGGAAGCAGTGACATGTGCTGATCTTTTTTCTTTTTGCCCGGAAAACATCCGGAGACCGGCAGGAAGGGTTCTTCAGCACCCGGAGCTTCGGTCATTCGCTTTATGCTTTATTATATATACTAAAGCAGATTTTGTCAAGAGTCGGCACCGCGACTGGTCGGTGTCAAGTTGTTGTAGGATTTTTTTAAGATTTAGAGAAGCCGACAAGCGGCCTTAATATTCCATACAAACCACTTAAGTGT
>ONVJ01000207.1 GCA_900321265.1 uncultured Eubacteriales bacterium | reverse complement strand
GGAGAAGAGAAGCAGAAGCGCGGAAAGCAGTGCGAGTTTTTTCATCGTTATCCGCCTTGTGCGTTTTTGTATAATTATATATTTGATCGCACTGTTTGTCAATAATTATTGCCGGTTCACAGGCCGGAGGGCGGATCACAGCTGATTCTGCGTCTCGGTGAAGGGAAGAAGCGCGACCTCGAGGTTTCCGTTCCTTGTGCGGAGCTCGTCGATGAAGGCCTTTTCCTCGGCGGGATTTTTCAGCTGCACCTTGTACGAAAGCCTGAACATGCTGCCCATGCCGGTCGTCTTCACGCCGGCGTTCTCGACCTTCTTCAGATAGTGGTCGAAGATCTCGTCAAAGACGCCGTTGTATTCCAGCGATTCGGGGATCGTGATCCGCAGCAGCTGATCCTCGGCAACGCTTTTATGCTCGAAGAGGGGCAGAAAGCTGAGAAGGAGGAAGATGACCGCCAGTGCGGAGAGTATCACGATGCCGTAGCCGATATAGCCCATTCCGAAGGCGATGCCCGAGCCCATCGCCACGAGGATCGCGGCGATCTCGTCCGCGCTGCCCTGAGCCGAGCGGAATCGTATCAGACTGAAGGCCCCGCCGATCGCCACCCCGGCGCCGATATTGCCGTTCACGAAGGTGATCACGGCCGCGACGACGAAGGGGATAAGCGCGGTGACGATGAAAAAGCGTTTGGTCGAGCGCACGCGGAAGCTCATGATCCACGCGTAGAGGAACCCTGTCGCGAGAGCGGCGCCCGCCATGATAAAGAACCGAGACGGCGTGACCGTCGCTGAATAAATCGAATCAAACATAACCCTGTCTCCTTCAATCAGATGATCTGAGCCCTTATAAGCTGCTGTCTGTAGGCTTCCCCGTATTTGGAAAAGCTGCCCTGCCTGATCCCGCCTTCCGAGAGGATCTTTGCGAGCCACACCGGCATCGCGGCCTGGATCTTGATCTCGAGGATCGTGCGCCCGGCCTCGAGAAGCGATATCCCGCTCATCGATTCGGTGAGCGTAAGATCGTCAAGACGGTAGCGGGGATCCTCGTCGACGGTCAGCCGCAGGTCGCCGCCCGGCTCAAAGTAGGCGGTGCGGTCGCAGATGATCATGCAGGCGGGCACAAGCGTTTTATAGTAGTCGCGGAATGCCGTTATCTCTCTGTTGATCTGCCCCGGCGCGCAGATGTCTCCCTCGCCTGAAAAGAACTTGCGGACGAGAGGGAGAGTCGTCTGCACACGGCGTTTGTATACGATTTCGTAAGCCTTGCGTTTCAGCTCGAGAAAGACGGGGGACTCCTCGGTCGCAAGCCCGTAGGAACGCAGGCGTATTTTTTCTTTGAACTCAGGCTTTTCCACGCTGGTCCGGATCAGCTGATAGGAGGGCGTGTCGTAGTAGAGGGAGGCGATCGATGATTTTCCGTACTTATCGACCTCCATATGCCCCTTCAGCCGGTCCCGGAGGAAATCCGTCTGTTCGGCGGACAGCAGATATTTCATCTCCGTCCGCTGCATTACCGTTATCGCCATGGCGGGCCTCCGGACTCAGAGAACGATCCGGACCGTAAATATCCCGCCCGAGACCGATGCCGACGCGCGTCCGTTGAGCGCTCTGACCGTCTCTTTTACGAACGACAGCCCGAGTCCCGCGTCGCTCTCCTTCGCGTTCTGCAGCGTGGTGAAGCGGTCGAAGGCCTGGTCCGCCGGTCCGTCGGGCAGGCCGGCGTCGTTGGCGGCCTCGATCAGGACCGAGCCCTTCTCGCCGCGAAGCGTGAAACTTGCTTTCGTCAGGGCAAATTTCACCGCGTTGCCGACAAGCTCGGCGGTCAGCCTGTTCATCGCTTCGGGGTCGGCGGTGACCGTGACTCCGGGCGATATGTCCGCCGTGACTTCGATTCCGCGGGCGGCGAACTGTTCGGCTTCGCGGTCGATCGCGGCCGACAGATACTCGGAGAGGGGTACCCCGACCCTGGCGGTGTTCCCGTCGAATATGCCCGCCGATCCCAGCCTGTCCACGAGCTCGTTCATCTTCGCGACCTGCCGGTGCGTCGACCGTGTCTGGTCGTCCGGCCCGTATCTGCGCTCGGTGAGCTCGGTGTTGCCGTCGATCACCGTCAGCGGGATCCTGAACTCCCTGTTCGCGTTCGCTATAAAGAGCTTCTGCTTTCTGTCGGCTTCTTCAAGCGGCGCGTAGATCTTTCTGCCGATCGCGAGGAGAAGGAACCAGCCGGCAATGAGCGCGATCACCTCGCCGATCGCCGAGATGATGAGGATCCGGAAGGAGGGAAGCAGCTCCCGTCCCTGGTCGATCACCGTGACGAAGACCGTCCCGTGATCCTTGTACACTCTGTAGCGGTAGGTGCCTCTCGTCCATCCCGTCTTCTGCTTGAGAAGTCCGGAGGTCCATGTCACCGCCTCGTCCTCGGTCACGGCGGAGACATGGAAAGAAACGGTTTCGGCTCTGTCGCCCTTCTCTGAGAATGCGACGGTAAAGTATCTGAGCGATTCGTTCATTTCGGGGGAACCGGGACCCATCGGACCCATGCGGAACTCCCCGTTCCCGGGTAACTCCGCCCTGAACTGCGACTCGTCCGGGGCGCCGTCTCTGCGCTCGAAAGCTCCGTGCCTGTCGGCGAGCATCTGCGTCAGCTGATCGGCGTCCTCCGCCGCCATCGTGAAGTTCACTCCGTTTATAACGGCGAGCAGCAGGGTCAGGAGGATAAAGATCACAAGGATCGCGTAGAGTCTGAATTTCTTTTCGGCTTTATTCATCTTCTGTCACCGTCTCAAATCCTTTCTTTGCCCTGTATCTGATCCTCGTCTTCGAACCGCAAGCGGCAAATTTGGCGTTCAGCGAGGTTATATACGCTCCGTCGTCGGACGAAACCGCCTCACCGTTTGCGAGAGAGCGCAGTACCCGGATCTCTCCGGCGGTAAGTCCCGGTCCGCTCTCTATCCGGGATCGGGTTATCACCGGCCCGCCGGCGCCGACGCGGAAGGTCTCGCAGGAAGAGGCTGTTTCAAGCACGTTCTTAATCACGCCCGACAGCTTATTCGCGTCGAAGGGGTAGGAGAGATATTCGTTCGCCGTCGGCTCTCCGGTCAGCATCGCCGCTGTGACCGGACCGTCGGTGAGAACGACGACCGGGATGTTTTTTCCCCGGATCTTCGAGACGAGCGTCCGGTGATCGACGCGCGGCAGGTCGCGGTCGAGTATCACGGCGTCGACGCTCTCTGAAGCCAGCAGGGTCAGCACCTGCGTCCCGTCGAATGCCGTCACAGTCTCGCCGAGATCGGTCTCAAGCAGTTTTCTGAAGCACTCGAGCAGATCCCTGTCGGGTGCCGCGAAAAGAATTTTCATAAAAAGAGCCTCTTTTCCGCGCCTTCAGGAGGATACGGCGACATCGCTGTAGCATGTCGTGCTTCCGTAGGCGCTCGCGTTGGTAAAGGTGTATGACTCGCCGCCGATAGTGACGGTGTGGCTTCCCGCCGAATGCAGCGAGAGCGTGTATTTTTTGACGCTGCCCGAGGCGTCGACTCTTCCGTAGCCGAGAACGATCAGCGTGCCTCCCGAGACGCTGACCGAGTTGTCGGCGTCGATCGCAGCCATGTTCTGGTTGTTCGGGCCTCTGGCGATGACGACTCCGCCGGTCTGTTTGTAGGTCCCGTTGGAATCGATGCCGTCGGTGTCGCCGTTCGGGGAGACCGTCACGTCGAGATACCCTCCGGTCACGTTCACCGCCGGGGTCGAGTTGCCCTTGCAGGCGTTGACGCCGTCGTCGTTCGCGGCCACTACGGTCCTGCCGCCCGATACGTTGATCACATTCGCCTCAAGTCCCTCGTAGGCGCTGTCGATGCTGACCTCTCCGCCCGAAATGTTCAGGACGCAGTCGGCGTGGATGCCGTCGGCTCCAGAGACGGTCTGCTGGCCGCCCCAGCCGCCCTGCCGTCCGCCGGGTCCCATCCGGCCGCCGGCGGTCTTGTTTTGAGGAGAGTAGACGCTCATGCTGACGCGGCCGCCCGAAATATTGACCGTTCCGGCGCCCTTGGTGCCGTCGCCGAGCTTCGTCCCGCCGTCGGCGTGCAGGCCGTCGTCGTAGGTCTGAAGCGTTATACTGCCGGCCTTTATGTTCAGCTCGTTCTGGACCTTGACGCCTTTGTATGAGGTGGTCGAGGCGCCGGAGGCGGTGTATCCGCTGTAGGAGCCGGTATATACCGTCACGGTCGGTGTGCTGCCGTCTTCGCCGGCAGCCATCTCAAAGTTGCGCGCCGCCTCGAAGCCGTCGCCTGCCGCGTAGACGGTGATAGAACCGCCGGTGAGGAGGATGTCGCCTCTTGTCACGCCGTTTTTGTTTACGTCGGTGTTTTCTGTCTTCACGCCGTTGCCGTTCGCGGAGATCGCGGCGACGGTGCCGCCTGTGACGGTGACAGAATCGTTGCCCTTCAGCGCGTTGTTGCAGGCGGTCACCTTCAGCGAAAGATTCTGTACCGTAAGATCCTTTGTCGTATGGATCCCGTTGTTGTAGCCGGCGGTCACAACCAGAGTCCCGCTTCCTTTGATCTTCAGGTCGCAGTTCGCGTAGATCGCGCCTTCGCCCTGAGTCCCGGCGTCGGTCGTTTTCGCGCTTCTGGTATCGTTTATCACGTTTTCGGTGTCTTTCTTCGCGGAAACGTCGACGCTTCCCGCGCTCAGCACCTTTATCGGTGAATCGCTGCCGCAGGTGAGCGTCGCTCCGGAAAGCTCGATGACGACCGCGTCGGTCTCGCCGGCGTCGACGACGATCTGCCCCTCGAGCAGCCCGCTCGCGGTGTAGGTCCCCGCCGATTTGAGAGTATATACG
>ONVJ01000208.1 GCA_900321265.1 uncultured Eubacteriales bacterium | reverse complement strand
TGCTGACAGGCGAGCCGGGCATCGGCAAATCGACTCTGCTCCTGCAGATCTCGGGCATTCTTTCTGGATCGAGGAAGGTGCTCTACGTATCGGGAGAGGAATCCTCGGGGCAAATCAAACTGAGGGCCGGACGCCTCGGAGTAGGCGGGAAGCAGATATACGTCCTCTGCGAATCGAATACCGAAAAGATCATAAAGGAATGTGCCGCGAAAAAGCCGGACGTCCTTATAGTCGACTCGGTCCAGACGACCTTCATCCCCGAGCTGTCATCCTCCCCCGGAAGCGTCACGCAGGTCAGGGAGAGCGCTCTTTCCTTTATTTCGATGGCAAAGAACGACGGGATCTCGGTGATCCTGGTCGGACACGTCAACAAGGAGGGATCGATCGCAGGTCCAAAGATACTCGAGCACATGGTCGATGCCGTCCTCTGCTTCGAGGGCGAAAGACAGCAGGCCTACAGGATCATCCGCGCCGTTAAGAACCGCTACGGCTCGACCGACGAGATAGGCGTCTTTGAGATGACCGACAGGGGCCTGCTTGAGGTCCCCAACCCTTCGGAGGTCCTGCTTGCCGGACGTCCGAGAAACGTCTCGGGAAACTGCGCGGTCTGTACCGTCGAGGGAACGAGGCCGGTAATCGCCGAGATCCAGGCTCTGGTATCGCCGACGAACTTCCCCTCCCCGCGCCGGACGGTCAACGGAATTGATTACAACCGGATGTGCATGGTCTCCGCCGTGCTTGAAAAACGGCTCGGGCTGAAGTTCTCGCAAAACGACATCTATCTGAACGTTATCGGAGGCCTCCGCCTTGACGAGCCGGCCTGCGACGCCGCTCTGGCGCTCGCGATGATATCATCGATCACCGACAGGACGGTACCCGACTATCTCGCGCTGATAGGCGAGATAGGACTCGCAGGCGAGTGCAGGGCGGTATCCTCGGTCGATTCCCGAGTCAGGGAATGCGAAAGGCTCGGTTTTTCAAAGATCGCTGTTCCATACAGAAACATCGAGAAACGGCATATAGAAACGCCGGAAGGCGTCGAACTTATCCCGCTGAAAAATGTATACGAACTGATTCTGCTCCTGGGGAAACCGGGAAGTGAGAAATCTCCTGTTTCAGGCGATTAAGGATTATGATAAAAAAAGCGGCTGTCCCGAAAGTCATTCTTTGGGATGGCCGCACTTTTTTTCATCATCATAAAAGCTTCAGATACCGGTATTATCCTCATGGTCTGTGATATTATCGGCCTTGAGCCTTCACCGGGATTGAGAGAGGGCTGTCACATACCGAAAAAAACACAGGGCTGCCGAATATCCCGAAAAACGGGTATTCCGCGGCCCTGCGTTTATTCTCTTAGATACAGTCAGACTGTAGCAGCCCCCGACTTCAGAACGACGTCATGGGCGCCTCCTTCGACTATCGATGTCGCCGAGACCAGTGTGATCCTTGCATTCTTCTGCAGATCTGGAATGTTGTTCACACCTACGTTGCACATTGTCGATTTGACCTTGTAAAGGCTCTTCGCAACATTGTCGTGAAGCGGTCCGGCATAACTGACGTAGGAATCGACTCCCTCCTCAAAGGAGAGGCCGTCGCTTCCGCCCAGATCGTAGCGCTGCCAGTTGCGGGCGCGGTTCGAACCCTCGCCCCAGTACTCCTTGACATACTGACCGTTGATGACGAGCTTGTTCGTGGGGGATTCGTCGAATCTGGCGAAATACCTTCCGAGCATGATGAAGTCGGCTCCCATCGCCAGCGCCAGAGTCATATGGTAGTCGTGTACGATACCGCCGTCCGAGCATACCGGAATATAGATCCCGGTCTCCTCAAAGTATCTGTCGCGCTCCGCGGCGACTTCGATCAGCGCAGTTGCCTGACCGCGCCCGATCCCCTTCTGCTCTCTCGTGATGCAGATCGAGCCTCCGCCGATGCCGACCTTTACGAAATCGGCTCCGCACTCGGCCAGGAATCTGAAGCCCTCGGCGTTAACGACGTTGCCTGCGCCGACCTTGACTGTGTCTCCGTATTCTTTACGGATAAACTCGATCGTTTTCTGCTGCCAGCAGGTATAGCCTTCCGAGGCGTCGATGCAGAGCACGTCGGCTCCGGCTTTGATCAGCGCGGGAACACGCTTCTCGTAATCGCGGGTGTTGATACCGGCGCCGACCATGAAGCGCTTGTGGCTGTCGAGGAGCTCGAGCGGATTCTCCTTGTGCTCGGCATAGTCCTTCCTGAAGACGAAATAGAGAAGCTTTCCGGTCTTCTCGTCGATTATCGGGAGCGAATTGAGCTTGTGCTCCCAGATGATGTCGTTGGCCTCCTTAAGGGTGGTGTTTGACGGCGCGGTGATCAGCTTTTCGATCGGCGTCATGAACTCTCTGACCTTGAGATCGACCGACATCCTGGATACTCTGTAATCTCTCCCGGTAACAATTCCCAGCAGCTTCCCGCTGCCTGTCCCGTCGTCGGTCACGGCGACGGTGTTGTGGCCGGTCTTTTTCACCAGGGCGAGCACGTCGGCGAGGCAGTCGTCGGGAGTGAGGTTAGAATCGCTTACGATGAAGCCCGCCTTATAGCCCTTTACGCGGGCCACCATCGCGGCTTCGTTTTCAATGCTCTGAGAACCGTATATGAAGGAGATCCCGCCCTCCCTGGCAAGAGCAATCGCCATTCTGTCGTCAGAGACAGACTGCATTATCGCGGATACGAGAGGTATGCTGAGCTCGATATCGGATCTTTCCCCTCTGCGGTATTTCACGAGAGGAGTCTTCAGCGTGACCTTTTCGGGCACGCATTCGGGTGAGGTATAACCCGGAAGAAACAGATATTCTGAAAAAGTATGAGAAGGCTCGCTGTAAATATATGCCATTTGTAATCCCCTCCTGAGCGGCTCAATTATATTCCGTACCTGACCTGTCCTCAGCCCAGAAACTTTCTGAGACCGTCGGTCACGTTTTCTATCGGAAGAGACGAAGTCATAACGATGTTGATCCCGTGCCTGTCGGCAAGCTCGTCAAGGTCGTTGACCATCCTCTCAAATGAATCGATATCATTGTTGCAGATCCTGAGCGCGGAATCGACGAAAATGTCAGAAATATCGTGGTTGCTTGCCAGGAGCCCTGCAATGAATCCGTAAAGCTGGCTTGCGCCGTAAACGAAATACTCGTCGACATTGATGAGGCGGCAGTTGTAGCTGACGTCGTAGCGCAGTTTTATTCCCTTTTCAACGCATACGACAGATCCTTTTGAGGTCTCAACGGCGTTGTTCACCATCGAGATCAGAGCCTTTGTTTTTCCCGAGCCCTTTACGCCGACAATAAGTTTGATCATTCTTTCCTTATCCTCCCGTTTTTATTGTTTATTCAGTCTTTCATTGAGCGCTTCGGCGGTCTCCTCATAGCCGGGCTTTCCGAGAAGCGCGAACATGTTCTTTTTGTAGGCTTCGACGCCCGGCTGGTCGAAGGGATTGACACCGAGAGTGTATCCCGATACGGCGCAGGCAAGCTCGAAGAAGTAGATCAGGTAGCCGACCGAATACTCGGTGCGGTCCTTGAGGTTCAGGATAACGTTGGGGACGCCTCCGTCGTAATGCGCGAGCACAGTCGCCTTCATCGCCGTCGCGTTGAGATCGAAGAGCTTCTTTCCGGCGAGGAAGTTGAGGCCGTCAATGTTGGCTTCGTCATAAGGGACCTCGAGGTCGCTGTCGGACGAGTTAATGTTGACGATCGTCTCAAATATCATCCGCTTTCCGGCCTGTATGTACTGCCCGAGGGAATGCAGGTCGGTGGAGTTGATCACCGAAGCCGGATAGAGGCCGGATCCTCCCTTGCCCTCGCTCTCGCCGAAGAGCTGCTTCCACCATTCGTTGAACATGAAGAGGTAGGGCTCGTAGCCGACAAGTATCTCGGTCGATTTTCCGATCCGGTAGAGGGCGTTCCTGATAAGAGCGTAGTAATATGCGGGATTGGACTCGGGGGACATGATGTCTGTGTCGAGATCGGTCATTGCCTGTCCGGCGCCCGCGGGGAGCGCGTCGGTGTCGACTCCGGCGACCGCTAGCGGGAGCAGACCTACCGCCGTCAGCACCGAGAATCTGCCGCCGACGTCGTCGGGGACTACGAAGGTCTCATATCCCTCTTCGGTCGAGAAGTTCTTGAGCGTGCCTTTGTATCTGTCGGTTGTTACAAAGATGTGATCCTTTATGGCTTTGCTGCCGTATTTTTCAAGCAGCAGGTTCCTGAAGAAGCGGAAGGCGACCGCAGGCTCGGTCGTTGTGCCGGATTTTGAGATCACGTTGATGCTGACCTCTCTGTCCTTGCAGATCCGGGCGAGCTGCTCCATATCCGAGCCGCTGATGTTGCAGCCCGAGAAGAAGACCTGCGGGCCGTCGGCGACAAGATTGTATCTGGGCGATTTTATGAACTCGGTGACGGCTCTGGAACCGAGGTATGAGCCTCCTATGCCGATGACGATGAAGACGTCGCAGTTCTTCCTGATCTTTGCCGCAGCGGCTTTGATCCTCGCGTATTCCTCGCGGTCGTAGTCCTCCGGGAGCGTCAGCCAGCCTCGCATCGTGTAGCCTGCGCCGGTCCCGGTGCGGAGCATGCGGATCGCCTTTCTCAGATCGACGGTGGTTGTGTCGTAGAAATAGTCGTTGATAAAGGGCTTTGCGAATCTGTCGTCAAGTGAGAGTATCATTTTCGGATTCCTTTCAGTACTGGAAGAATTTGTCTTTTATAGTTTCGTATCCGTCAGGGTTCTTCGTCTGCCATCTGTCGGCGTCGACGCACATCCTTTCGATGCCGTATTCGGCCTTCCAGCCAAGTTCCTTCTCAGCCAGAGAGGGATCAGAGTAGGAGACCGCCACGTCTCCGGGGCGTCTGTCGGTCACGACGTAGGGGACCTTCCGGCCGGTCGCCTTTTCATACGCCGCGATGATCTCAAAGACCGAATATCCCCTGCCGGTCCCGATGTTGTATACATGCGTCCCCTTTTTCTTCAATGCGCATCTCAGGGCCGCCACGTGCGCTCTAGCGAGATCGACGACATGGATGTAGTCCCTGATCCCCGAGCCGTCGGGAGTCGGATAGTCGTTTCCGTATACGCTGAGATAAGGGAGCTTTCCGACCGAGACTTTTGAGATGTAAGGCAGCAGATTGTTGGGGATCCCGTTGGGGTCCTCTCCGATAAGGCCCGATTCGTGCGCTCCGATCGGATTGAAATATCTGAGGAGATAGACCGAATCAAGCACTCCGGCGCTCTCGAGATCCCGGAGGATGCGCTCCTGCATCAGCTTCGTCTCGCCGTAGGGGTTCGTTGTCGGACCGAGAGGAAAATCCTCTCTGACCGGGGCGGTATCGGGTGAGCCGTAAACGGTCGCCGATGATGAAAAGATCAGACAGCCCACTCGGTGCTTCTCCATCGATTCGCAGAGAGTGAAGGTCGCGTTCAGGTTGTGACTGTAGTATTCAAGCGGTTTTTCGACAGACTCGCCGACCGATTTCAGTCCGGCGAAATGGATGACCGCACCGATATCGAATCTGTCGAAGATCGCGTCCATCGCGACACGGTCGCGGATATCCGCCTCGCAGAAGTCAAATGGCTTTCTCGTTATAGCGGTAAGTCTGTTCAGCACCTCGGGTTTGCTGTTGGAGAAATTGTCGGCGATGACGATCTCATAGCCCGAATTCAGAAGTTCGACACAGGTATGAGAGCCGATGAACCCGGCTCCTCCGGTGACAAGTATTTTCATCTGGCGGGACCCTTTCGGTTGATATTATTTAAGATAGCCTGCGACGATGCGCTCAAGCTCGGGCATTTTTCTCTCGAGATCGGCGACGATCGCGAACTGGTTTCTGGCCCTGTCGAGATTGTGCTGAGGATACTCCGTACGGAAATAAACATCTCCGTCGAGATAGTCGGTAAGGAATCTGATGCCGGTCTCAAGGGTGATGACGACCGCTCCCATGGGGAAGGCGCGTATCTCGGCGTCGGTCAGCGAACCCTCGAGTCCTTCGGTAAATCCCCTGACGAAAGCGTCGAAGAGCTTTGTGTCGACACCGACCAGCGAAAGATCTGTCTCGTCCTCGGCAGCGGTCGCGGCGCCGAATCTGATAGCGTCACCGAAATCATAGAGGACCGAGCCCGGCATAACGGTGTCGAGATCGATCACGCATACCGGCCTGCCGGTGGCAGAGTCAAGCAGGATGTTGTTGAGCTTCGTGTCGTTGTGGGTGACACGGAGCGGAAATGATCCGTCGCGGATGCCCTTCAGGATAAAGAAGCAGACATCCTTTCTCGCCTTTACGAATTCGATCTCCGAAAGCACGCTGCCGGCTCTTCCGGCGGCGTCCTTCTTTATCGAGGTCATCAGATTGTCATATCTGTTTGCCGTATCGTGGAATCTCGGGATGGTCTCGACGAGCCCTGAGGCGTCAAAGTCGGAAAGCAGCTTCTGAAATCTTCCGAAGGCACGTCCGACTTCACAGAACTCCTCGGGCGAATCTGACAACTGACGCGAAAAGGCATTTTCTATCATCGCGTACATCCGCCATGTCCCGCCGTCATCAAAAAGGCAGTATCTGTCTCCTTCCGGCCCGTCGACCGGGATAAACCGCAGCGTGCATCTTGAGGTGTCGCCGCCGGCCTTTTCGGTCCTTTCGAC
>ONVJ01000210.1 GCA_900321265.1 uncultured Eubacteriales bacterium | reverse complement strand
TCTGGGGCGGGAGCTCTCCCTCCGCCGGGAAGGTCATAAAGAAGGTCGCGGCCGAGAAGGGCGCGCCCCTCGTGAGAGTGCGCGACCGCAGGCTGACGGTCCTGGAGACGAGTCTCGAGAGGACCGTCCTCAGATACGCCGGAGTCACCGCAGAGCTTTCGCTGCTCGGGAGCTATCAGCCCCGAAACGCGGCCAACGTCATCCGCGCCGTCGGAGAGCTTCGCAGGGCGGGGTTCGGTATCTCCGACGCGCAGCTCCTCGTCGGCCTTAAGAAGGCGAGGTGGAAGGCGAGATTCGAGAAGCTCTCTGACGATCCGCTCATCATCAGCGACGGCTCCCACAATCCCGAGGGCATCGCTGCCGCGGTGCAGGGAATAAAGAGCTGCCTCGGAGGACGCAAGGTCATCCTCATGACCGGAGTGATGAAGGACAAGGACTACCCGGCGATGGCTGCCGATCTTTCGGAGGTCGCGGACAGAGTCTTCACCCTTGCTCCTTCCGATACGCCGAGGGCGCTCGATCCGGGACTTTATGCCGCGGAGTTCGAAAGGCTGGGCATTCCGGCCGAAGGCTCCGGCTCGGTTTATGAGGCCGCCGGAAAGGCCGTTGAGGCCTCCGGGAGGACCGGACTTCCCATAGTCTCTCTCGGTTCGCTCTACATCTACCGTGAGGTCCGCGCCGCGTTTGAAAAACTGCTTCCCGGGAAACTGAACGGCGAATAAGGCGTCGGGTCCCCGGAAAAACCTGAAAGGATGCTTCCCGGACATCCCGGAATTTCTCCGGTCTCTTCAAAAACATACAGAAAGGGTTAAGGCTCAAGACATGAAAAACGCATCATCCCAAATTCTGAGACGCGTTGCTCCCGCGCTGCTCGCCCTCGTCATGCTGCTTTCCGCGATCCTCGCTTCCTGCGGGGATACCGGCGCGAATAAGGGCGACGACACCTCCGCCCCCGTTCAGTCGGCCGGCACCGATACGGCCGCTGCCTCCGTGGAGACCGAAGTTTCCGATGATATCCCGGCGGGGACCGAATACGGAGGAGCCGCGGTCAGCTTCCTCTACTGGTCGGATGCCGAGAACCAGGAGTATTTTGCCGAGTCTGAGACGGGAGAGCTCGTCTCGGACGCGATCTTCACCAGAAACATCAGGGTCTGTGACAGGCTGAAGATCGAATTTGATTTCGTTCCGGTAAAGGGCAATTCCGGCCAGGCGGCCGCTTTTGCCGACTTTATGAAGAACAGCGTCAACGGCGGCGCCGGGGGCTACGACATAATATCCGCTCACAGCCGCAGCATCGGTCTTACGGCATACAACGGTCTCGTGAGCGAGATCTCCGCCTGTCCGGTCATCAACCTTTCCAAGCCCTGGTGGCCCGAGTCTCTGGTAAGCAGATCCTCGATAGGCGGGAAGACCTATTTCGTGTCGGGCGACATCTCCACCAATCTGCTCTATATGATGTACGTCGTCTTCTACAACAAGGATCTGGCGTCGGATCTGCATATCGAGGATCCCTACGGCAGCTTTGCCGACGGGACATGGACGATCGGGAAGCTCGCCGAACTGACGAAGAATGTCTATACCGACGCCGACGGCGACTCGACGGTCTCCTCGGGCGACCGCTTCGGCATCTGCGACAAGCTGCTGCACTGCGACGCCTTCCTCTTCGGCAGCGGCATCAGCGCGATCGACAATTCGAAGGGCAAGCTTGAGCTCTCGGCCGACTTCTCGGGAGAAAAGATGAACATCCTCGTCGAAAAGATGCAGGGGCTCTTCTCAAACGGATCTAACCGGATCGCCGACGACTACAAGACGGTGTTTTCGGTCGGCGGATCCCTCTTCGTCTGCGACAGAGCCGACATCGCCGTCAGCGACCTCAGGGAGAAGACTTTTGAGATGGGAGTCCTCCCGGTGCCCAAATTCGACGAAAATCAGGAGCGCTATCTGACCGCGGTCGGCAACCCCTTCTCGCTCTACGCGATCCCGCTCAACGCCGCGGAGAAGGAGATGTCGGCGACTGTCATCGAGGCGCTCGCCTCAGAGAGCTACCGGACGCTCACCCCGGCGGTCTTTGAGCTGACCATGAAGACGAAATACGCCGAGGGCGGCCGCGACGCCGTCGTCTACGACACCGTCCGCGAGGGCTGCGTCTTCGATCTCTCCAGGATATTCTGGAAGGTCTTCAGCTCGAACACCGCTCCCGATACCATGTTTGAAAACGCCATCGGCGGCACCGCCTCCTGGTCTTCCACCTTCGGAAGCAGCAAAAAGGTGGTCGGGAACACGATTAAGAGCATAAACAAGGCCTTCGGGCTGGAATGACCT
>ONVJ01000211.1 GCA_900321265.1 uncultured Eubacteriales bacterium | reverse complement strand
CCGTTGTTGACGCAGTACTCGATGTTGCAGAAGTTGAACGCGGCGGTCATGGCAACGCGTCCGACGAATCCCCCGCAGCCATCCTGCCCGAGGCAGTATTCATAATCGCCGTCGAACTTAACATCACCTCTGTTCTCGCTGTTGCGGGCAAGGAAGGTGTCGCAGATACCGGCAAAGCCTCCGGCGTAGAATCTGCAGGACTCCTCCTTTCTGCATTTTACGGTGACGGCGCCTTCATTGACGCATCCGGTGAACATAGCGCCGCAATCCTCTGCGGACTTGCCGATGAATCCGCCTACGCCCCACCAGCTGTCTTTCTCAGCGGTATCCGGAACGGTCATCGTGACGTTCGCCTTGTTTACGCACTTCTCGATGACGGCATAGTCGGAGAAATCGTCAAAGATTCTGGCGGAGCAGGTGGTCGCGAGAGCACCGACGCTTCTGTCGCTCTCGATACTACCGTCGATAGTCAGGTTCTTTATGACCGATTTGCCGATATCGGCGAACATCGGAACGCCGCTCACGGTCACGGTGTGACCGTTGCCGTCAAATGTTCCGGTAAAAGTTGCTTCGTATGAAGCGGTGAGTGTGATGTCGGCGTCAAGATAGTAGGTCCCGTCTGCCTTCATCGCGAGGAATTCGGCGGCGGTGGAGATCTTCATACCGTCAGGAGCTTTGGTTGACGGCGCGTCGGTTACCGTCGCGACGGTTTCATTATTATTTGTTCCGCTCTCCTCTCCGTCGTCCGGTATAATTCCCAGCCGCGACGCCAGAAAGAGGCTCCCGGCCATCGCCGCGCAAAGGCCGAGGATTATCACCGCGGCGATCAGGAGCGACCGTCTCCACTCCCGCCCAGCGGGATTCGCCGGGCCGTAATACGCGCCGGCGGCGGCGTCTGTGTATTTTTCGTCGACCTTCGATATCGCGTCGACTAGATCTTCTGGTCTCATCACTTTACTCCTTTCCCGAAGCCGAGACCAGGAAGGTCCTCAGCTTCTTCCTCGAGCGGTGCAGGCTGATCCTGACCGCTCCCTTGCTCAATCCGTACCGCTCAGCGATCTCGGCGGGCCTGTCGAAGAAATGATATCTGCGCAGGAAGATGTTTCTCTCCCGCTCTCCGAGGCCTGCCATGAATTCGTTCATGAGCGCGACCGCTTCGGCGCTCCCGACATCCGGGCCGCCCGAAGCGAGGCATTCTGACAGCTCTGCTCTTACGAGGGGATCGTCAGGGGCGATGCTCCCGGGATCTGTGCCGAACATCGACGCCATCATGTCTACGCTCCGCCTGTCGGGGCGGCGGGTGCCGTTTTCCCATCTCGTGACGAGGCTGCGCGAAACGCACAGGCTGTCCGCAAGCGCTTCCTGCGACATGCCGGCATCCGCCCTCAGCCGGGCTATTCTCTCTCCGGTATTCACGGATCCTTTTCCTCCTTCCGGAAGTTGTCGTTACGCGACTGTCGCGTTCATCGTTACGCGATTGTCGCGTCAGGTATGCGGCGCGGAGCCGGGTTATCCCGGCATCCGCACTTAGTATATCACGGATCGGCAAAAGAGTAAAGTGACAAAGCGTTACATCCGCGGCGCGGAGGGCTCAGCCCTCTTTCACGCTTATTGAGATCTCCCCGGTCGACGTCCTGATCTCGCATCTGCCTCCGTCGGGCGAGGACGCCGGGACCCTGACAGATCCCGTCGAGGTGCCTGTAACAAAGTTCTTGCCGGTCAGGAGAGTCCCGGTGACGTCTCCGGTGGAGGTCTTGACCCTGATCTCCCCGGCGTCGCAGTCCTCGAATAACACGTCGCCGGTGCCTCTTTCGATATTGAAGCTGCCCGACGTGAGATTCCTCATCGTCAGCCTGCCGGTGCTGCCGTCGGTCTCGAAGCTGCCGCAGACGGTGTCCGCGACCGTCGTCTTTCCGGTCGAGACCCTGACCGAGAGACCGTCCGAGACCGTCACCCCGTCGACGCTGACGTGACCTGTCGAGGCTTTGAGCACCGCGCTCTTCGAAGCCGTCCCCGACAGCGTGATGTTCCCCGTCGAGCTCTCGATCCCGATCTCCCCGTCGGCGGACGCCGAGCAGTCGACATTCCCGGTGCTGATCTTTATGTCGATGTCCCCGAATGAGAAGTCCGACGGCAGCGAGACGTCGCCGGTCTCCTCCCTGATCTTTATGCTTTCGTATTTTCCCGCGGGAAGATATACCGTGATCTTCATCGAGTCGGCGAAGAAGAAGATCCTGTCGGTCCAGTCTCTCGTGTCCTCGACCTTTATCAACAGGACCGAATCTTCGACCGTGACAGAATGCTTTATCTTCTCGGTCTCCTCGCATACGACCTTCAGCTGCCCGTCATCCGGCGGCAGAAGGAGGATATCGGCGGTGTCGGTGTCGATATCGACCGAGGTAAAGGTTCCCTCGGGAGCATATGTGTTAGTAACGGTGTTCGTCTTTTTGAACTTCCCAAAATCAAATCTGACCGCGATCATGACTCCCGCCATGACGGCAAGCCCGGCAACGACCAGCACGACCGCGATGATGATAAAAGCTTTTTTCATTTTTCCTGTTTTCCTTCCTTTCGGATGAAGAGTCTCTTGACGCCTATAGCCATTTTCTTAGTAAGAAGGATCATCCCGCGGGACGCCGCGGCGCAGGCGAAGAAGAAGAGGATCGACAGCCCCGCGAGGAAGAGCCCGGCTCCGAGAAATGCGAGCGCGAGCATCCGGTCGCCGAGGATCATATATGCCCCGAAGGCGGCAAATCCCGCCAGCGCGGATATGATGAAGGCCGCCTCGACCGCCCAGAGCGATATGATGACCGCCCATACCGCGATATAGAGCGACAGCAACACCGCCGCCGCGGCGACGAGCAGCGGAAACCAGAGCGGGAAGCCGAGGATTATGAGGACCGTCCTCCACCCCGACCTTTTGCCCTCCTTCGGCCTGATCTTCTCTTTCACGATCTTCGTCAGCGGTATCTCCGAGAGGATCTGGGAGACGACCTGATCGACCGTCCCGATCCCGGCGACCGCCGCCTCCTCTCCTGCACCCTCCTCGATGCGGTCGTCGATCATCTCGCCGTAGAACGACACCCTGCCGTCGATCTCGTCCGAGGGCAGGCCGGACAGACCTGATCTGAGTTCGGACAGAAATTCTTCTTTGTTCATGACGTCATTCGTCCTCCTTAGCAACAAACTGCCAGATGGAGACTACTTCCTTCCATTCGTTTTTGAAATCCTCGATCCTGCCAAGACCCGCCGGAGTGATACGGTAATACTTTCTGAGTCTTCCCTCATGCTCCGCCGTCCGGACCGTCAGCATTTTTGCCGCTTCGAGGCGTTTGAGTATCGTATAGAGCGTCGATTCCGAGAGTTCCACGTATGGCTTCAGATCCTTTATTATCTTATACCCGTAGGAATCCCCGGTCTTTATCGCCGCCAGAACGCAAACGTCAAGCAGGCCGCGCTTGAGCTGTACGTCCATAATATGGCTCCTTTCGCGATATATTTCCTGTTGCGGTATATATCATATCACGAAGTATCCTGCTTGTCAAGGGGATTTTTAAAAAAATTCCAAATCGGTTTGCATTTCTCCCGAACGGCTATGCGGTCATGCCCGGCAAGGCGTGAAAAAAGGGGTTGCCAAAATACCCGTTTCACGAGTACTTTTACAACCCTTCTTCAAATAAATATTAATACTTATTCTTCGTCTTTGGAGACTTTCTTTTTCTTGGATACATAGTAGACTCTGGCCCTGTTGATGCCGAGGAGCTCGCATCTGCGGCGGAGATTGAGGTCGCCGTCGGCCTGGGCGATCTTCGCCAGTTCTTTCTTCTTTATGTTGCCGCCTATTACGCTCTGCAGCCACTCGATATCGGCTTCCAGACCTTCGATCTGCTTCGTCAGCTCGTCTTCGCGGTTCTTGAACTCTTTTTTGAGCTTTTTTATCTGCTTCTCATCCTGTCTGACTGTGAAAGGACGCTCGACGTTGTCCATGAACTCCTTCTTCCAGCCGTGAAGCTCGATGCGGCTCACGCCCTCTCTCTCGGCGATCTGGCTGATGGAACTCTCGGCCCTGATGGACTCGATAACAAGATTTGCCTTGTATTCGTTGGTGAACTTGGTTTTTCCCATAACGGACTCCTTTATTATTTGGTTTTTTATATTATACCTGTGTAATGAATGCTTGTCAACAGTTTGTTCGGATTTTTTGCGTTTTTTTCATATATTTCCCGACGGATCCGGTATCAAGAGCGAATATCGTCGGTCACTGTTTGCCGCAGACGCGCGCGTAGTCCTTCATGAAGACCTCCCGGAAGGCGTCGATATCGAAGCCGGCGTCGTACATCAGATTCTCGATCGCGCATCCGAACACCGGAGGGACTTCCGCCCTGATCATGTCTGCGAGAGGAGATCCCATCGATCTGACGGCTTCGGCGTATTCGGGGAACGACCTGAAAATTCCTCCGCTCAGGACAAGCCTGTATCTTTCGCGATAGAACCTTTCACCGACGAAGGTCATGTCCGCGAGGGCCTTGGCGTTGTGATCGAATATCTCCGACGCCACGGCGTCTCCGGCGCCTCTCGCGGCAAAGACGGTCCCGGCAAAGGAGGCTATGAAGGGCCTGCCTCCCGCATAGATCTCGGGTATGCTGTTCTCCGGCCGGGCACCCAGCTTTTCACTGACCAGTTCGTAGAGAAGAGTCTTCTCTCCCCTGCCGTCGAACTGTCTCAGAGAGGCTCTGAGGGCATCGCGCCCAAGCATGAAGCCGCTGCCGACGGTATCCATCAGATATCCCCAGCCTCCGGTGTGCATCATCTCTCCGCCCCGGCGGCAGAACATGCTCGATCCCGTCCCGCAGACGATGCAGCCGCCGTCGCCGCGGCCCAGCACCGAGGATATCATCCCGCGTCCGTCGTCCTCCCAGACGATATTCCAGTCGGAGAAGACCTCCTTCGGCCTGCCGAGGAGCCTGTCACGGTAGTAGTTCACCGATGCGAGCCCGCAGAAGGCTCGCTCCGGCCTGCCTTCGGGGAAGTATTTCCTGACGCGCTCCAGCGCATCGATTATCCTCGACGAGGCGACCTCGGCCCCGACGTCCATCGCGTTGCAGCCGGGCGTGATATCCCTGACGATGATGTGTCCGTCGGCGTCGTAGACCAGCGTCTCGGTCTTTGTCCCCCCCGAATCGAGCGCAAGATAATATGACATTTTCTCTCCTCTTTCAGCTGCTCAGAATCCGATCCTTGCTTTTTTGACAGTGAGTTTTTCGCTGAACTCCCGCTCGGACGATGCCGCGAGGAAGTCCTCGCCCGTCAGCTCGCTGCATTCTCCGCCCGACAGCGACGCGCGGAGCGCGCACTTCGACCAGGTCCGCTCGTAGAGATTGCGGACAAATCTGGCGTTGGCGAACTCCTTTGAGTCCACATATTCGTCCGACAGGTCTTCAAAGAATCTCCTGGCCTCTTTTTCAAGGCTTTCGGTATATGAGAAATGCTTTCTCACCATGAGCATGAAGATCTCAAACAGCTGTTCCTTGGTATAGTTCGGGAAGGATATCGCGTAGGGCATGCGGCTCCTCAGGCCCGCGTTGCCCCGCATGAGGATCTCCATGTCGTCGGTATAGCCCGCCATGATGACGAGCATGTCGTCGCGGTGGTTCTCCATTTCCGAGATCAGCGTCGTCAGCGCCTCTCTGCCGTAGTCGTTGTGATTTTCGTCGTTCTGGTAGAGGGCGTAGGCCTCGTCGATGAAGAGCACCGATCCGTAGGCGTCGCGGCAGATCGAGGCGGTCTTTACCGCCGTCTGTCCGACATACTCGGCGCAGAGCATCCTCGCGCTGTATTCTAGGAAGGCTCCCTTGCGGAGTATTCCCTCGTCGCGGAAGATCCTTCCGATAATCCTCGCGACCGTCGTCTTGCCGGTCCCGGGATGGCCGAGAAAGCGCATGTGGATGCAGGGCCGGTCAAGCTTTTCGTTCTTCATCGCCAGTTTGACCTGGGCGACGATCTCCTTCACCCTTTCGGTGATCTTTTCCATGCCGATGAGCTCGGCGAGCTCGTCGTATCCCGATCTCTCCTGTCTGACCTCGGAAAAATCTCCGGGAAGATCCTCCGCCTTTATCACCGACAGGTTTACGCTCTCCCCCGCCGCCTGCTTTTCAGCGTCACGCGACGCCTTCGTCAGCACCATTTCGGCGACAACCTTCTCGACAGTACTGAAACCGTAAAATCTGCCGTCGGTTTTTTCCCGCCCGATCCTCGCGAAGAAAGCGTCGATGACAGAGGCGTCGGGCTCGATCCCGAAGGAGCGCAGCCTGTCCCACATCGTCTCGGCAAGGACGCTCTGGTGAAGCGGGGGCACCTCGATCACCCGGGTCAGCTGTACGTCCGAAAAGACCGACGTCACCCGGTCAAGTTCCTTTTTCTCAAGGAAGGGGACACGGAAGGCGAAATAGGTGCCCTCCTGAAAGCGGCGGAGCCTGCGAAGCATGTCTCTGAGATCCGACAGTCTGTCTCCCTCAAGGAAGTGGCTGACGTCGATCCCGACGATGTTGACGTCGTCGAGATAGTCTCCGCAGAAGCGCTCGATCATGTCGTCGACCGAAGTCTTTCCGTTCCCGGTCTCGTTCGCGGCGGTGAATTCGGCGTATCTGCACTTCTTCTCACTGCCCTTCCCTTCTCCGAGCATCCCGAGCTTGGTCAGGTAATCCCCGAGCGAGGAAAGAAGAGTGGTAAAGCCGCAGCCCGGGTCGATCGCAAAGAGATAGTCCTGCAGCATAAGGGCGCCAGACGATCTGTTCTTTTTGAGGATCGGAGCAGACAGATAGAGCTCGGCGGCGAATCTCTGGTAGCTCTCGACGCCGTAGTAGTTCGAAAGGACCTGCTTTATGACCGTCCCTTCGACATCTTCGGAATATGGCACGGTCATGACCCGGACGCGGTCCTCATGCCCGGGGAAGACTTCCGACCAGGCCGCGCGGATGATCCTCTCACAGTCGCCGGGAGTATCCGCCGTCAGTTTGTAGGTCGAGAATGTGAACCGGGTCAGGATATGCTCCGCAGTACAGTATTGCGAGATCTTCGTGAAGACCCGCCCGTAAAAACCCCCGAGTTCTCCGATGTGTTCAAGCGCGAAATCCTGATCAGCGGAACATCTTGAAAGAAAGACAGCCATTTTTCGCTACCGTTTTTCAACTTTTCCTTTCTTTGTAAAGCCTTAAATCCATATTGCAATTATTATACCCGAACATCACCCGGCTGTCAAGTACCTGACGCGTCATGCCGCGGATACGCAACCGGAAACCGCAGATTCAAGAGACGGGGGTGTTAAAAAAGTCCGACTTTTTTAACACCCCCGCAGAATCTGCGGACAGGATACCGCAGATTCTGCTCGAGAATTGCGGT
>ONVJ01000212.1 GCA_900321265.1 uncultured Eubacteriales bacterium | reverse complement strand
GGATTCTCCGCCGGGCTGTCAAAGACAAATCCGGTGCAGTATTCGCGGTGCGAGACAGATTCAAGCTCTCTCATGAGCGAAGGATCCGGCCTGAACTCTTCGGGCGCGCCGCCTGCGGCGACGTGGGCCGCCAGCGCGTCGGCGGCTATCCTGTAGGCGTTTGTGACGACCGCGGCGTAGTAGGCGGATTTGACCCTGCCCTCGATCTTGAAGGAGGAGACTCCGGCCGCGGCCAGCTCTCCGACATGTTCGATGAGACAGAGATCCTTCGACGACATGATGAAGGTCCCGAGAGGGGTCTCCTCGACCGGTATGCGCTCATCCGGTCTTTTTTCCTCGATCAGGGTGTAGTTCCATCTGCAGGGCTGCGCGCATTCGCCACGGTTGGCGTCCCTTCCGGTCAGCATGTTCGAGAGCATGCAGCGTCCGCTCCAGGAAACGCACATCGATCCGTGGACGAAGGCCTCGAGCGAGACCTCGTCCGGGAGCGCCTCCCTGATCTTTTTGATTTCTCCGAGCGAGAGCTCGCGTGCGAGGACGAGCCTGGTCGCGCCGAGGGCGGCGTAGGCGAGAGCCGACCGGGGACTGCATACGCCGGCCTGGGTGGAGATGTGTATCCGGCAGCCGGGCAGCGTCTCTTTCAGCAGGGCGATGACTCCAAGATCGGCGGCGATGAATCCGTCGATCTCTAGCGGCGCGACCTCTTTGAGAAATGTCTCAAGACGCGGATATTCATCCCCGCGGGGAAGGGTGTTGACCGTCAGGTAGAGCTTTTTCCCGAGGGAGTGAAGAAGCCCGGCGGCCTCCGCCAGCTCGGGCAGGGTGAAATTGGCTGACGCCGACCGCATCCCGAACTCCCTGCCGGCGAGATAGACGGCGTCCGCGCCGAATCTCACCGCGGCTCTGAGCTTTTCGGGACTGCCGGCCGGCGCCAGTATCTCGGGTGATTTAAAAGAATTCATTCTGATTAGAAAGGTGCGACAGTCGGCCGGCGGATCTCTCAGAGATCGGCGTCGGTGAGACGCTCGAAGGAGGAGACGATTATTCCGCCGCCCGGCGTTATGTCGAACTCGACTCCGCGGTCGGCGCTGCAGAGGAAGACCGCCTTCCCGTCGGGAAAAGCTTCTCTGTACGCCTCGTCGGCGGTCTGTTCGCGGTGTGTGGTCAGGATATACGCAGGTTTCATCGATTCCACGCCCGGCGCCGCGTGATTCCGCTTGTAGCCGTGGTGAGGCCACTTCATGAGATCGGGCGACATCCCGATGTCCTCTCTCCAGAGCGCGAGCATGTTGTCGAAGGATTCGTCGGTTATCTCAGCCGTCCGCTTCATGCTGTCGCCGGTGAAGAGCGCCCTGCGGCCGGCGTAGGAGATCAGCATCCAGAGGCAGCAGGCGTTTATCGCCGCGGTCGGGATCTTGACGTCGGCGGGATTTCCCTCGCCGTAACCGCCGATCAGTATGTCGTTGAACTGGTGCGGATTGTACCAGTTCGTGTCGGGGGGATAGAGCCTGATCGCGGCGTCGGAAAGCCGGAGATCGACCGGTTTTCCGCCTCTGTCGGCAAATTCAAGGGATATGATCTCAGCGTCAGGCTGATATGTCGAGAGCGCCTCGTCAAAGAGCGGCTTTATCTTGTCATAACCGTTTATCGGCAGGCCGTCGGGGGCGGGGCAGGCGGGCGGGATGAAGACTCTGTCGAAGGCGAAGGCGGGATCGGGGATGATGCTCTCGATCGCCGTCATGGCGTGGTCGCCGTGAAAGTGCGAGAGGACCCAGGTCAGGTGAAGCTTTTCACCGGGACATACCGCCTCCCTGATCTTTGTCAGTATCCTCCATGAGTCCCTGCAGCCGTTGACTCCCCCGTCGTGAAGGAGGACCTCGCGGTCAAGGACGGCGATGAAGCCGTCGGTCTTGTTCACGTCGGGAGGGGTGGGACAGCTTATGATTCTGAGAACGCCGTCTTTGCGCGCGAAATCTGTGAAATTCATAGTTCAAGAGAGTCCTTGTAGTTGATGTTCAGTGTCTGTCTTCCGGCAAGCGCCGCGGTGATGTCGGCCTCGGTCGCGAGTTTTTTCTCCTCCTCTTCGACTTCCGCAGCCGACGGTCTCGTCCTCGGATGTCTGGGAGTGAATACGGTGCAGCAGTCCTCGTAGGGAAGGATCGAGGTATCGAAGGTCCCGATTTTTCTTGCCGAGACGATAATCTCCTCCTTGTCGAGGCCTATGCAGGGTCGGAACACCGGTATGGGGGAGACGGCATCGGTGACCGCCAGCGCCTCCATCGTCTGCGAGGCGACCTGACCCATCGATTCTCCGGTGATCAACGCTCCGCAGTCTGTTTCCGCCGCCAGCTTCGCGGCGATCCGCATCATGTATCTGCGCAGGAGGATGGTGAAATACTCCTCGGCGCAGTTGCGGGAGATCTCCTCCTCGATCTCGGTGAGCGATACGACATGCAGCCGTATGCTGCCGGCCCAGAGCGCGATCTCTCTCGCGAGGGTGATAACCTTTTCTCTCGCCTGCAGCGAGGTGTAGGGGAATGCCTCGAAGTAGACTGCGTCGAGCTTTACGCCCCTCTTTGCCATCATCCAGCCGGCGACGGGGGAGTCGATCCCGCCCGACAGGAGCAGGAGTCCCTTTCCGTTCGATCCGACCGGCATTCCCCCGGCGGCGTGCTCCGAACCGGCGGAGACGAAGGCGTCGCCGTCGCGGATGTCGACCTTTACCGTGATGTCGGGGTCGTGAACGTCGACCTTGAGGTGAGGATATTTTGAAAGAATGTATCCGCCGACCGCCGCGCTGACGTCAAAGGAGTGCATCGGGAAGCGCTTGTCCGCCCGCTTGGTCTCGACCTTGAAGGTCTTTGCGGCTTCCAGCCGGTCCTTAAGATATCCGGCGGCCGTCTCTTCGATCGCGGCAAGGTCCTGCGGGACGGCGGCGCAGCGGCAGACGGCGATAATGCCGAAGGTCTTTGAGATCGCGCCGTATGCGGCGGCGTATTCCTCGGACGTCGGCTCGGTCCCCTCGCGTGGTGCGACGGTGATGACGCTCTGGCTCCGCGTGACCGAGAAACGGCCGGCGAAGGAGAGCCTGAACTTGAGTTCTCTGCAGAGGAGAGCCTCGAACGAGGACCGGTTGGCTCCCTTGAGGATTATCTCGCCGTATTTGCAAAGATATACTTCACGCATCTTGATATTTCAGTTTCTGAAATAGTTGGGGAAGAGCTTTTCCCAGACCTTCATGCAGCCTATCGTATCGGCGATCGAGGTGTGGGCGACTCCGTCCCACTCGATGCCGAAGCAGGCCATGGCGTCGGTCAGGCTGGCGTGAGTGATGTCGGGCCGGTGCTCTCCGATGTATCTGACGAATTCGCCGGCGGCGTCTCGGACCTTCTCCTTGAGAGCCGCCTTCTCGGCATCCGTCTCATATATGTTCTTTATATGGCTGTAGTCGGTGGAGACTCCGTATGCGATGATGACGTCGGCATTTGCGAATATCTCCTTGATCTTCGGCGCCAGTTCGGTTATGGTCGCGGCGTCCTTTACCATGTCCGGCGTGATCCCGTGGATCTTCTCGGTCCTCTTCCACTTCTTGGTGTGGGTGGGCCGGACGAGGGTGTCCATGATCTTTTCGCCGAAGGCGTTGTATATGCTGACCGAGAGGATCTCATCGTGATCGTAGAAGCCGGTAAGCTCGAGGTCGAAGAAGAGGACGCGCGCCCTGTCCATGTTGTAGAAGGCGTTCCTGTGGGCGTCTCCCTCGGCTCTTCTGACCGCGAGCTCCTCCTCATAGCAGTCCCTGCAGAGCTTCCGGCGGTACCTGACGTTCTTTCCGCACTTTACGCACATCAGCGGCTGTCTTACCGTCGTCTGGCGGTCGTAAAGCATGAGCTGGGTTTTGTCTCTCCGCCGTGTGAAGGCGACCGGCTCCTCGAAGAGCTCGAGGTGCATCGAGGCTATCTTCTCGGCGGGGTAGAGGCCGAGTTGCGTCGCCTTTTTCTGCGTCATCCTTTCGATGACCGATCCCGAGGGAAGGGTCATTGTCTCCTTCTTGCCCTGGGATCCGAACCAGACGTCGGGATCCTCCTCCGTCACTTCCGACGGATCGAACCACAGCTTGATGCTTCCGTCGTTGAGCTGCGAATAGGCGATCGGCCCGCTGTTGCATCTGAGGTGCATCGTCTTCAGCATGTTGCGGTCGAGCAGTCCCTGCACCGCCGCCTCGCGCTGGTTTATCTGTGTGACCGAAGCTCCCGACCGGAGCCTGACTGTTTCTTTCATGTGGGGGTTGCGCCTTTCCGGTCTTATATCAGAAGTAGTAGTTTTCCTTGACCTTACTGATTTTGCAGTTCTTGCGGATGGCTTCGTCGACCTCGATCGAGTCTGCGTACTCCTTCCGCTTGTCTTCGATGTATTTCAGGAAGAGGGGGGTGACTATATACTCGCCGAGCGAGATATAGTCGGAGGATTCCGAGTCGTAGAATAGGAAAAAATCCTGGTTGGACGAGATCTTCCAGGCGTTCTCGGTCAGCGGAAGCCTGCGGAGGATGTGGATCGAATTGTCAAGCTCGAGCAGCTTTACTTCGCCGGTCTCCATCCCGCTCACCGTGTCGAAGATCCGGTTGGCGTCGTCGCCCGAATAGAGGATCTGATCCGAACACATATAGATCCCGTCGGGATAGGCAGCGGTCTCGGTGTTCTCGTTGTAGTCGCTGACGAGTCCGGCAAAATCCGTCCCCGCCTTAGCCTTGGCGTAGGCCTCCTCGGCTTTTGCCCGGGCGGCGACCGTCTCGGCGGCCGACATGTCGCGGTATTTTACCCTGCCTTCGCTGTCGGTAACATATCCGCCGGTCTCGCTGATCTCGGGACATTCGTTGATGAATACGCAGATCTGGTCAAAATGAATATAGTTTTCCTGATAGTATGCCTCGACCTTCGCGTCGGTCACGGCCTCAGGGCCGCCCGTTCCGAAGAGGTACTTCTGAAGCACGGTGATCTTTTTGTCGATCAGATAGCACTCGCGGAGGGTCTTTTCGTTTATGCCGTATTCCTGGAGCACGACGTTGAACTCTGTCCTGCTCCCTCCCGCGTAGTTGTCGCGCAGCTCGGAGATGTAACCGTCGATCTCGTCTGTGTCCTCCTTGCTCAGAGAGAGCCCGAGTTCGTCGAAGAGCCTGAGAGACACAAGGTATGTCAGGGCGTTTTCATAGATGTAGTCGGTGAAGAGATCGTCATAAGTCTGCCCGGTCCCCTGGTCATAGATCATCTCCCAGAAATCGTTCACGGTCGATACGCCGTATTCGCTCTTGATCGAATTACCGTACGCGTATATGAACTGGGCCTTGTATCTGGAGAGCCAGAAGACGAACATGTTCTCGGTGATCTTCGTCTTGCCGCACTTCAGGAATACCGATCCGGTCCCCGAGCATCCGGTGAGTATGACCGAGGCGAGGATAAGAGCCGCGAGCGCCGCAGATATGATCTTTGTGATTCTTTTCATGATGACCGCCTTTCGCAGGGTGGTTTTGCCGGGAAGGGGAATGCCCTCCGGGGCAGTGTGTCGGGTTTCGGGCGATTTTTGCCCGGTGCCGCGCCGTGACCGGGTGCGGCAAACATTATTAAACAAATAATTATACTATATTTTTGTGATTTTGTAAATAACAAAAACTCAAAAGACCTGCCGGGGAGAGTCGCAGAGGAGCTTTCAGTCGCCGGGGCGGTACTTTTCAAACAGGAGCTTCAGCCAGGCGAGGGCGTCCTGCTCCCTTCCGATCCGCATAACGATCTGCGGAGCGCTGCCGCGGATGATCCTGATGCGCCCCTTCATGCCCTCGGAGAGCTTCTGCCAGGTGTCGAGATCGAGCTCCTTCTGGAAGAGGATCACCTCTGTCCCGTTCTGTGAGATCCTCTCGATGCCCGACTTTCCGGCAAGATATCTGATCAGCGACACGTCAAGCAGGTTCAGGACCTCGTCGGGAGGATCGCCGTACCTGTCTATCACCTCGTCGAGGATGTCCTCGGCGTCCGCCCGGGAGGTTATGTGGGCTATCCTGCGGTAGATCGCCATCCTCTGTCCGGGGGATTCGATGTATTTCTCGGGTATCCTCGCGACTGTCTTCACCGAGATGACGCACTCATTCTTCTCGGGCTCGTATTCTCCCTTTTCCTCGAGGACGGCTCTGTTTAAGAGCTTTACGTAGAGCTCGTATCCCACCGCGTCCATATGGCCCGACTGTTCGGCTCCGAGCACCGCCCCTGCGCCTCTGAGCTCGAGATCGCGCATCGCGATCCTGAATCCGGCCCCGAATTCGGCATATTCGCGTATCGCCTCAAGGCGCTTTTCGGCGATCTCGGTGAGCGCCATGTCCTTCGGGAAGGTGAAATAGGCGTAAGCCCTGCGCTGGGATCTTCCCACCCTGCCTCTCAGCTGGTGAAGCTGGGAAAGGCCCATCCGGTGTGCGCCGGTGACGATGAGTGTGTTGGCGTTCGGAAGATCGATGCCCGATTCGATTATCGTGGTGCAGACGAGGATGTCAATGCTTCCCTCGGTCATGTCGCGCCAGATGTCCTCGATCTCCTCCTTCTCCATCCTCCCGTGGGCGACGGCGATCCTCGCGTCGGGAAATTCCTTCCCGAGGTCGGCCGCGATACGGTCGATCGAATCGATGAAATTGTGGAGATAAAAGACCTGGCCTCCCCGTCTGAGCTCGGCCCTGATCGCCTCGTTTACGACGACCTCGTCGTATTCGAGGACGTATGTCTGCACCGGCTGGCGGTCGACCGGCGCCTCGTCGAGGACGGATATGTCGCGGATGCCCGTCATCGCCATGTTCATCGTCCTCGGGATAGGCGTGGCGCTGAGAGAGAGGACGTCGATGTTCCCCGTCCGCTGCTTGATCTTCTCCTTCTGAGCGACGCCGAAGCGCTGCTCCTCGTCGACGATGAGCAGTCCGAGATCGCGGAATTTCACGTCTTTCGAAAGGATCCTGTGGGTACCTATCAGCAGGTCGATGTCGCCTCTCGCGGTCCTTTCCAGGATCTTCTTCTGTTCCGCGGGCTTTCTGAATCTCGAGATCATCTCGACCGTGACCGGGAAGGCCCTCATGCGGCTTACGGCGGTCTGGTAGTGCTGCAGCGCGAGGATGGTCGTCGGGACCAGCATGGCGGCCTGTTTGCCGTCGAGGATCGCCTTGAATGCCGCTCTGAAGGCGACCTCCGTCTTGCCGTATCCCACGTCGCCGCAGAGCAGGCGGTCCATCGGCACCGGCCTCATCATGTCCTTCTTGATATCCTCCGAGGCCTCAAGCTGGGCTTCGGTCTCGGCGAATTCGAAGCCCTCCTCGAATTCCTTCTGATTGGAATCGTCGGGAGAGAAGGCGAACCCCGGGCGTCTGAGGCGCTCAGCGTAGAGCTTTATCAGCTCCTTCGCGATGTTTTTCAGAGAGGAATGGGTGCGTTTTCTGGTCGATTCCCACTCCTTGCCGCCGAACTTTGAAAGCTTTATCGTTCCGTTGTCGATGCCCGCTCCGATATACTTCGTCACCCGGTCGAGCTGATCGGCGGGAAGGAAGAGACGGTCGGCGCCGGCGTATCTGATCGTTATATAGTCTCCCGTCATTCCCCCCGACGACAGGGTGGAGATGCCTTCGTATATACCTATCCCGTGCGTCTCGTGGACCACGTAGTCTCCCGGCGACAGATCGTTGAAACTGAGTATCCTTCCCGCGCCCCTCTGCGTTTTCGCGCTCCTGCGCTGCGGACGCGCGGCGGCGGCTCTTTCGGCCCTTGTCGCCGCGGCGGCGGAGAGGACGGATATCCTGGGCGTCAGCAGCTCAAACGGGGCTACCGGAGCCGAAGGAAGCAGCGTCACCGTCCCGGGAGAGATTATTGAAAAGGGAATGTCTCCGCCCAGCGGACCGTCCGCCATCCTCGCGATCTCGCCGTCGGTGTTCAGGGTGTCGCGGAGCCTTCCGGCCTCTTCGGGCCCGGGCGTCATCAGGATCACCTTTGTCCCGGTGCCGGTGAGGTGCAGAACCTCGTCGAGAAGCAGGGATGTGTTTTCCCCGAAGCCCACCGAGTGGCGGGTCCTGAAGTTGAACATGCCGCCCAGCCGTCTTCCGCTGAGTCCCCGGGTCACGGTGTCCTCCAGCAGCTGAGGACGTCCCGACATAAAGCGGTCAAGTCTCTGCTTTCCGGCGGACAGGAGCGAATATTTTCCCGGGAGCAGGCCGGCTGCCGTCAGCGCCTCGGCGTCCGCAACCAGCAGCTTTTCGCTGGCTTCCAGCCTGTCCGAGACCGCCGCGTTGCCGTATACGAAGGCGAGCGGGCAGTCATCAAGATAATCGAGGAGGCAGGGAAGTCCGGGATAGATCAGGGAAATATATCTGTCGGCGAAGTTTATCCCTTCGCCCGACGCGGCGGCCTCTGAGACCGCCGAGATCTCGTCTTCAAGCAGCGACGCGAGCCTTATGTCCTTCTTTTTCGCCTTTTTCAGAAGCTCCTTTTCGCACTCGACGATCATCCCGAGCTTTTCCGGATCGGGCAGGACCTCGAAGGCCGGCGGTATCGTGAAGCCGGAAATCCTTTCGGTGATCCGCTGTGTATCGGGATCGAAGAGGCAGACGCGGTCGATCTCGTCGCCGAAGAATTCGGTCCTGACCGCCCGGATCCCGCCACGTTCGTCGGAGGCGGAGGCGGATGAGGCGTAGCAGACGTCGAGTATCCCTCCGCGTACGGCAAACTGGCCGGGACCTTCCGCAAGCTCGGATCTTACATAGCCGGCGCGGGTAAGTGACCGGACGAGACCGTCGATCGATATCTCGTCGTTTTCCGAGAGCCGCACGGTCAGCTCATCCAGCAGCTCCGGGGGCATGGTTATCCCGACCGCGGCGTCGGGAGTGGTTATCACGGCGTCGGGGCGGTCTTCTCCGGTGAGCGACAAAAGAAGCGCCAGCCTCAGGTGTTCGAATTCATGCGACGCTGTGATGTTCCGCGTGTTGAGGTCTCTGCCCGGAAAATACCCGGCGCGGATGCCGAAGGAGGCCAGTTTCTCCCTCAGCGCGACGCAGTTTTTCTCCTCAGAGCATAGGAAAAGGACCGGCCGGAGGTCCGGCAGGTCTTCAAACAGCGATACGGCAAGCAGGTCGTCGGCTCCTTCGCAGAGCCCGCTGACATAGAGAGGCAGCTTCTCCCTGCCCGTCCTTTTTGACTGGATCCTGACAGCTTCGAGCAGCTGGCGGTATTCGGGATCCGCTCTGAGAGCGGAGGTCAGCAGCCCTCCGGTTACAGATTGCATTTCTGCATGGCCTCTTCAGTCTTTCCTTCGATAATAAGAGGTATTCCGTCGCAGGCAAGGGATATCGCGCGGGTGAGCGGTTCAAGCTCGTCGTCCGAAAAACGCGAGAGCACCCAGTCGGCGAGCTCCCAGCCCTCGGGCTTTGCGCCGACACCGATCTTTATCCTCGGAAAAGCGTCGGATTCAAGCTGATAAATGATGCTGGCCAGCCCTTTGTGGCCTCCGTCGCTCCCCTTGCGCTTTATCTTCAGCCTGCCGACGTCGCGGTATATGTCGTCGCAGACAGCGATTATCCTCGACGGCGGGACGTGATAGTAGTCGGCGGCTGCCCTGACAGACTCCCCCGACAGATTCATATATGTGAGAGGGCAGAGAAGGAGGACGCCTTTGCCGGCGATCTCGCACCTTGCGGTCAGCGCCTTGAATTTCGTTCTGTTTATGCTGACGCCGTAGCGCTCCGCCAGGTCTCCTAGGCAGAGAAAGCCGGCGTTGTGCCTCGTCTTCTCGTATTCCCGGCCGGGGTTCCCGAGGCCGGCGACTATCCATTCGACGCCTGCGGGCGCGGCGTCGCCGCCGCCCGCGCGGAGTCTTTTCAGTATTTCGAATATATCTCCCATGGTCGGTGTTATTGTCTGATCCGCCCGTCTCAGAGGCTGAAGAGTATTTCGCCGTACGAGGGGAGGGGCCAGCGGTTTTTGTCTGTGATCAGCTCCGCCTCGTCGACCAGCCGTCTCAGCGCCTCCATCGAAGTGCAGATCCTGTCTCTGTATACATAGGAAAGCTCTGTGGCGGTCTTTCCTGAGGAGGTCCGTCTGAGCTCCGCCAGCGCCGACGACAGCGATTCTGTACTTGAGTAGATCCTTGAAGTGAGGCTGTCCAGCTTTTTCAGGACGGTCTTTTCGGCGCGGCACTCGGATCCGATCGTCTTTTGCTTGGTCTCGATCGTCTCCGACAGCTCCTTTTCATATCCGAATATCGCCGGAAGGATCATCTTTCTGACCAGATCGACCGAAGTCAGAGCCTCGATGTTTATCACCTTGTTGTAGTGGTCGAGAATAATCTCCGCCCTCGATCTTGCCTCTGCCTCGGTGTAGAGACGGTGGGTCGCGAAGAGCTCGAGATTCTTCGGGTCGGTCATGTGCGGTACGGCGTCGGGAGTCGTGGGAAGGTTGATGAGGCCGCGCTTTTCGGCCGCCTCCCTTATCCACTCCTCTCCGTATCCGTTGCCGTTGAAGACGACCCTGCGGTGGCGGAGATACGCCCTCTTTATAAGCGCGTTGAGAGCGTCGTTGAATTCCTCCTCGGGGACGGCTTCAAGCTCGTCTGCATACTGTCTCAGTGATTCCGCGACCGTGACGTTCATCATGATGTTGGTGCAGGCGGTGCTCTCGGCGGATCCCAGCATCCTGAACTCGAACTTGTTGCCTGTGAAGGCGAGCGGGGAGGTCCTGTTCCGGTCGGAGGAATCCTTCGGAAGCTTGGGAAGAGTGTGGACTCCGAGCCGCAGAAGCTCGCCGCTGTCCTTCAGCGTTCCTCCCTCGCTGCCGACCGATTCGAGGATCCGCTCGAGCTCGTCGCCGATGAAGACCGAAACGATCGCCGGCGGAGCCTCCTCGCGACCGAGACGGTGGTCGTTTCCGGCCGACGCCGCCGAGAGCCTGAGCAGTTCGGGGTAATCGTCGGCTGCCTGTATGACGGCGACCAGGAAGAGAAGGAAGCGGGCGTTTTCGCGGGCGGTCTTCCCGGGCTTGAGCAGATTGGTGCCGTCGGGGGCGTTGATCGACCAGTTGTTGTGCTTGCCCGATCCTGCGACGCCTTCGAAGGGCTTTTCGTGAAGCAGGCAGACAAGTCCGTGCTTCTTTGCCACCCGCTGCATGATCTCCATCGTCAGCTGGTTGTGGTCGGTGGCGATGTTCGCCGTGCAGTACATCTGAGCAAGCTCGTACTGCGCCGGAGCCGCCTCGTTGTGCTCGGTCTTCGCCATGATGCCGAGCTTCCAGAGCTCCTCGTCGAGCTCTTTCATGAAGGCGGCGACGCGGGGCATCAGGGCGCCGTAGTAGTGATCGTCAAGCTCCTGGCCCTTAGGCGGCCGGGCTCCGAAGAGTGTCCTGCCGGTGTAGATGAGGTCGGGCCTTCTTTCGTACATTTCACGGTCGATCAGGAAATACTCCTGCTCGGGACCGACGTTCGGCTTGACTGACGTGATCCTCGTCTCTCCGAAGAGCTTCAGTATCCTCATCGTCTGGCGGCTGAGAGCCTCGATCGAGCGGAGCAGAGGCGTCTTTTTGTCAAGCGCCTCTCCTCCGTATGAGCAGAAGGCGGTGGGGATGCAGAGGGTGTTTTCCTTTATGAAGGCGTAGGATGTCGGATCCCACGCGGTGTATCCTCTGGCCTCGAAGGTCGCGCGAAGGCCGCCCGACGGGAAGGAGGAGGCGTCTGATTCGCCCTTTATGAGCTCCCTGCCCGAAAATTCCATTATGACCCTGCCGCTGCCGGCGGGGCTGATGAAACTCTCATGTTTTTCGGCGGTGATTCCCGTCATAGGCTGGAACCAGTGAGTGAAGTGGGTCGCGCCTTTTGAGACCGCCCAGTCCTTCATCGCCGACGCGACCTCGTTCGCTATGGTGAGGTCGAGCGAACGGCCGTCCTCGACAGTCCTTTTCAGCCTGTTGTATACATTTTCGGACAGCCGCGATTTCATCTCGGCGTCGCCGAAGACCATTGAACCGAAGTATTCCGGAACTGACATGTTCTGCCTCCGTCCCGGCCTCTCTGCCGGGGCTTTAGATTATTTTGTAAGATTTTCGGCGATGAGGGAATCGATCCTGTCGCGCAGGGCAAGCATCTGAGCGGTGCCGCAGACGCATCTTGAGAAGACTATCTCTCCCGCGACCGACTCGACGGCCTCGAGCGTCCTTTCGCGGCCGATCAGCGATTCCAGCAGCGCGAGGGCGCGCATGTCGTCAAGCCCTTCGCGGAAGTGGTTGATCCTCACCGATTCGAGCGCCCTGCCGTCTGACGCGGGGTATACCGAATATGTGTCACCCGACGGGACCCATCCGCTGCCTGTCGAGTTGATATAGGGATTTATCAGATCGTAGGATCCGCAGTTGTAGTAGAAGTTGAATCCCCACTGAAGGAATCCCGCGATCCTGTATTTCCAGAACTGTGTCCCGATGAATCTCGTTCTCGCTCCCGTCATCGCCATCAGCCGGTTGCTGACGCCGATCGACTGACCGCAGCAGTAATAGGTCCACAGGCCCTCTCTGCCCTCGTCGGCGAAGGCCTTGATGAAGGGCTCGATGTGGTTGTTCGACGGCACCGGAGTCTGCACCGCGCCCGACAGGTAGAAGTCGACGTTCGAGAGGGCGTCGATCACCGTGTATCCATCAAGCAGATCGGCGACCGTCGCCTTTGAGGCGAGATACTGGTCAAGCTGCTCGCGGTTAGGCTCGTCGGAAATGTGGAAGAGACAGCGGCGGTCGTCTCCGCGGGCCTTCAGATGCGAAAGCAGCGCCTGAATGAAGGCGCGGAGGAAGCGCGGATAGTCCTTTCCGGTCGCGTCTGTCTCCCAGCCGAAGATCCTCCGGTATCCTTCGGGAGTTTCTGCCATGATCTTCGGGGCGTGCTTCGCGCCCCACTGGGTGAAGAGATGCGATATCTCGAAGTATTTTACTCCGCATCTGTCTGCGGTGTCGATCCAGCGGTCGAGAAGAGCGAAATCGAAGTAATATCTTCCGTTTCCTCCTTTTTTTACCTTAACCAGCTGGACGGTCGGACGCTCTCCGCCGATATGCGTGTCGAGCGGTGGAGTGAAGACGGGAGTCAGGATGGTGTTGTTGCCGCACCTGACGAAGGTCCTCATGAAGTTTTCGATTATCTCCCAGTGGCGCTCCGAGAAGACATCGACGTTGTAGTAGGATGCCAGGCAGTCGGAGTGGAACCACTGAGTCACTCTGAAGCCGGTGTCGGGGAGCTCCGCAGGTATCAGCTTCAGCGTGAGCGGCATGACGATCTCGGGCTCGTCGCTGAAGATCGAGAAGCTGACGGGGAGATCTGACGGGCCGGTTATTCCGCTCCAGTCGAATGCGTTCATGTCGATGTCGATCCAGACGGCGCGCAGACTGCCTGCCACCGCCCGGACCAGCCCCTCCATCTGAAGAGGCTCGAGGATGTCGGGAAACAGGCCGGGCTCGGTCCTGAGGTAGCCCTCGTCGCTCTTTCCGGGGTAGGCGGGAAGATCCGAGGGGACGCACCCGACCTCTCTGAAGGAAACGCATTCCGCGGGCAGGCCGCGGCACTCGGGTCTGACCCAGCGCCTGAAGGGGTCGCCGCGATCTGCGCGGATCGCGATCTGAAGCGAGATCCGCTGATTTTTGAAGACGTGCACCGACTCTACCGGTCTGAAATACTCCGGCCTCCCGTCGGGGAAGCATTTTTCGAGGGATGAGACAAGCCTGGCTTTGATCATTTGTGTTTTGTCTGCGTATGACATCCGCGTCCTCGGCGGGGCGGAAATATCATACCGTTTTCCTTTCAGAGAGATGACGGGCGCGGAAAGGGCACTGCCGACCGCCGGAATTTCACGCGTTTTTGCCGGGAACTCCTTTCGGAGCCCCGGGCGCGCGTT
>ONVJ01000213.1 GCA_900321265.1 uncultured Eubacteriales bacterium | reverse complement strand
TCCCGCGTCTCGGTAGAGACCAGACAGGACCTCTCGCTCGCTTACACCCCCGGCGTCGCCGAGCCCTGCCTTGAGATCCAGAAGGATCTGAACAAGTCCTACGAGCTCACCCGCCGCAACAACCTCGTGGCCGTCATCACCGACGGCACCGCTGTGCTCGGACTCGGCGACATCGGCCCCGAGGCAGGTATGCCCGTCATGGAGGGCAAGTGCATCCTCTTCAAGGAGTTTGCCGATGTCGACGCCTTCCCGCTCTGCATCAAATCGAAGGACGTCGACGAGATCGTCCGCACGATATACCTTCTCTCCGGCTCGTTCGGCGGCATCAACCTCGAGGACATCTCGGCTCCCCGCTGCTTTGAGATCGAGAGAAGACTGATCGAACTGTGCGACATCCCGATCTTCCACGACGACCAGCACGGCACCGCCATCGTCGTTGCCGCCGCCCTGCTCAACGCCCTCAAGATCGTCGGCAAGAAGATCGGCGACATAAAGGTCGCCATGAGCGGCGCCGGCGCCGCCGGCATCTCGATCGCCAAGCACCTCATCAGACTCGGCGTCGACTCGAAGAAGATCATCATGTGCAACTCGAAGGGCATCGTCTGCGAAGGCGACCCGAGACTCAACCCGGCCCAGGCCGAGATGGCGGCGATCACGAACGCCGGTCACCTCAAGGGCACCATCGCCGATGCGCTCAAGGGCGCCGACGTCTTCATCGGCGTTTCCGCCCCCGGCGTCGTCACCAAGGAGATGGTCGCGACGATGGCGAAGGACGCGATCGTATTCCCGATGGCGAACCCGACTCCCGAGATCATGCCCGACCTCGCTCTCGAGGGCGGAGCCAGGATCGTCGGCACCGGACGGAGCGACTTCCCGAACCAGATCAACAACCTGCTCGCCTTCCCGGGCATCTTCCGCGGCGCTCTCGACTGCCGCGCATCGCGCATCAACGAGGAGATGAAGGTCGCGACGTCGGTCGCACTGGCCTCTCTCATCCCCGAGAGCGAGCTGTCAGAGACCAACATCATCCCGTCGGCCCTGAACAAGGACGTCGCCAAGGTCGTCTCCGCCGCCGTCATCAAAGCGGCTCACGAGACCGGCGTCGCCAGGATCTGAGCCTCAGACATTCATTCGTTTGCCGGACTGCCGTTTTTACGGCAGTCCGGCAAAAAAAAGGCCGTTAGCGGCAGAAAAACTGAGAAGGGAACATTTGCTTTCATGAAAACAGCTCTGATCGGCTGCGGCGCGATAAGCGGCGCGCATCTGAGGGGACTGTCTGCGGTCGATACGACGGTAGCCGCTCTCTGCGACATCGATGCCGGAAAGGCGGAAAAGCGCAAGGCGGAATTCGGCCTTTCATCGACGGTGTACACCGACTGGCGGGAGATGATCGACAGGGAGTGTCCCGACGTCGTCCATGTCTGCACGCCGCATTATCTGCACGTGCCGATGTCGGTATACGCGCTGTCGCGCGGGATTAACGTGCTCTGTGAAAAGCCGATGGCGATATCCGCCGAAGGTCTTGATGAGATCGCCGCCGCCGTCAGAACGTCGGGAGCAAGGTTCGGCGTATGTCAGCAGAACAGGTTCGAGCCGAATATGAAGAAGCTGAAGGAGATCGTCGTGAACGAGGGCTTTGACGCCGCGTTCGCTTCGGTCGTCTGGAAGCGTGACGCCGATTATTACGCCGGCGGAGACTGGCGCGGCCGCCGCGATACCGAAGGCGGCGGCGTGCTGATCAACCAGGCGCTGCACACACTCGATCTCATGCAGTGGATCTTCGGCATGCCGGAATACGTCACCGCAAACGTGAGCAACGATCACCTGAAGGGGGTGATCGACGTCGAGGACACCGCCGAAGCCGTCTTCGAGCTTCCCGACGGCCGCAAATTCAATTTCTTCGCAACGACATCCTGCTGCGCCGATCTTCCGATACAGATTAGGGCAAAACTGCCAGACAAACGTGTCATCAACGCCGAAACGAAGCTGCTTACCCTCGGGGACGAGATCATTAAGACCGAAACGGTCGCCGCCACCGAGAAAAAGGCGGTCTGGGGCGGCTGCCACAGACTGCTCGTCGCGGATTTTTACGACTGCCTGAAGACGGGAAGAAGGTTTGCGGTCGATCAGGACGAGGCCGCGAAGGTCGTGAGGATGATCCTGTCGGTCTACGCCTCGCAGGGCGAGCGGATCAAATTAATCTGATAAGACAGATTCTTTTGAAGAAAGACGATCGCGCTCCCTGCGACAGCCGGGCATCCCGCAGGATATTTTTCATGGAACAGGTACCGGCCATCTGTTTGGATCATGATCGGACTGCCGCTCGGGACAGGATGCCGGGGCAAAACAATACAGAGCCACAATAGTTTTTCCGGAAGACTCCGGAGGAAGGAAACTGAAATATGATTAAAATACTTTGCATCGGAAACAGCTTCGGGAGCGACTGCACCAGATATCTCCACGGCGTGGCTCGCGCCGACGGAAAGGATATAAAGGTCGTCAATCTCTATATCGGCGGATGCTCGCTCTACCGCCACTACCGCAATATGCTCTCCGACGCGCCGGAATACAATTTTGAGATAAACGGCTTCAGGACCGATCTCATGGTTTCGCTGAAGCAGGCGCTGCTTATGGACGAGTGGACGTACGTCTTCACGCAACAGTGCAGCCCCGACAGCGGAGAGCCCGAGACCTACGAGCCCTATGCCACCGAGCTCGCGGCCTTCATCCGCAAATGCAATCCCGGGTGCCGCTTCTGGGTCCACCAGACCTGGACATTTGAGACCGACGCGCCGAGGTTCAAGCTCACCTCCTTCGCCGAGCCATATTCCCACTTTGAGGCGATAAAGAAGAACTATCTCGCTATGGCTGAGAGGACGGGCGCGTGCGGGATCATCCCCGACGGCGAGGCGATGTTCACCCTCTGGAAAAACAGGGAGGAGTACGGGATCGAAAAGGTCCACCGCGACGGTTTCCACGCCGATCTCGGCATCGGCAGATATCTCCTGGCGCTTACCGTCTGGGGCACGCTCTCCGGCAGGGATGTCAGAAACAACACCTTTGCCGACTTTGACGTCGACGTCGATCCCGAAAAGGCGGAGATCTGCCGCAGGGTGGCCGCCGATGTCATCGCGAAATATTCTGAGACGAACCGTCGGCTGGCGGAGAACGCCAAATAAGGGTCGAAAAGTAAGAACGGACGCCCCGTTTTCTGCCGGAAAGGCAGGGAAGAAGAGGCTCCGGACGGTTTTTCTTGATTATTCAGGATAAAAATGTTATAATTAATATGACTCTGCCGGACGGCCGCGCGGTATCATGCCGAAAGGTTTTACCGTGAGGAAAGTCCGGGCTTCACAGGGCAGGATAGCTGATAACGTCAGCCGCGGGTGACCGCCGGGAAAGTGCAACAGAAACAGACCGCCGAGCGGCGCTTCGCGCGCCGCGGCAAGGGTGGAAAGGCGAGGTAAGAGCTCACCAGTTCGCATGGTAACATGCGTCCGCTGTAAACCCTATCCGAAGCAACACCGCATGGGGATCGCCGGCCCGGCATATATCCCCGGGTGGCATCGAGCGTCGCGGTGACGCGGCGCCAAGATAGATGGCCGTTCAAGACAGAACCCGGCTTACAGACAGAGTCATTTAAATTTAAACAGGGGTCGTGAAACTACTCGTTTCCGAGTGTTACACAACCCCTGTTTTGTATTGTCGGCCTACTTATGCCGGCTGCTATTTTATATTTGTGAATCCGAACGGCGAGCCTTTGCAGAAGAGTCTGAGCAGGAAGGAGTTCTCCGCCAGCGTTTTGACCGAGCTGTTATAGTCGCCCAGCAGCTGCTTCTCGACCAGCAGGCCAATGATGAGGCAGATAACGCCGACATATACGGTCCCGATGAAAACTCCGAGGATCCCGCCAAGCGTTCCGTCGAGCTTCTTCAGTCCGGGCAGTTCAACCACTTTGCAGATGAGCCAGCCAAGGATCATGAAAATGATCAGGGCGACGACAAACACTGTGACGTATCCGAGGACTTTGCAGACGGTGTTCGTCAGCGGGCCGGCGATCTTATCTGCCAGCGAGGAGAGATCGATCGAGGTCGCCTCTTTCAGCCCGCCGAACGATTCAGAAAGCGATTCTGCCGATATACCGCTGGCTTCGATCATGTTCCTGAATTTTTCGGGCATCGATGAGAAAAGGGAAGATAGATCAAAGAGCGGCTTTTCCGCGGTGCCGTTGTTTGTGAGAAGTTTCTCGATGCCTGTTTTAACACTGCCTGAGATCGACTGCGCGATCGCAGACTTTGCGTAAAGCCCGGCGACCTTTCCGCCGAAAAAATAGGCGGCAGCGCCGGCTGCAATGATCTCGACCACCCGTATGACCGAGCGGAGGAATCCCCGTTTTACGTAGATGAAGACGATAAGCGCGAATAACAATACAAGTACAAGGTCAAGGATAAAACTCATGATGACTCCTTTCGCGCGGCCCTTCGGCGCGTCAGACGACGTTTTGACTGCG
>ONVJ01000217.1 GCA_900321265.1 uncultured Eubacteriales bacterium | reverse complement strand
GACATGTTTTTATCTGGCATTTCCGGACAATAAAGGCAGATGCACGAAGCAGAAAAACCGATGCGAACGGCGGATCGTGATCGGATTTTATTGATTAGGCATATTATTATTATTTTTTAACAAATAATTTACTCTGCGTTAATAAATACTGTCGCCGCCGGTAGTATAATCATAGCAATAATTGAATAGTATAATCAAATAAAAAACTCTTAAAAGGAGCAGAAAATGAAAAAACTCAGCGCGATCCTTGTCGCAGCCGTTATGATCGCTGCGCTCATCGCCGGCGTGATCCCGGCTTCCGCGGCGGATGAAATCTACTCCGCCGCACAGGACGGAGACATCCTTTACACCGTAAACTTCAACGGTGACGATCACTTCAAGCCAACGAACACGAAGGGCACGATGAAGATCGAAATCGATCCCGTCGATAACAACAAGGCCACCTTCACGAACGAGGTCGACAAGGTCCAGGCATGGTGGGGCGGAACAGTCGACAATCTTCCTCTCAACGAGGATACCTGCTACACCGTATACTGGACTGTCGCCAGAACTGAAAAGGCCGCCATCGGCTACTATCCCGATGCCACCTACGGCGTATACGGATATGCCGACAAGATCAAATTCATGAACGTCGCTTCCTCGCTCACCGGACATGAATACGCCACCTTCGAAAGCAAGGCGATCACCGTTCTTCCCGAGCTCCAGCATTACGCCATGGAGGTCAACGGCTACAACGCCACCCTCGCCCTCTACGTCAAGGATGAGGTCAAGCAGGACTACGTTCTCTTCGACGAGACCGAGCCCGAGTACGAGATCTTCCTCTTCATGGAGGAGCAGCTCGGTATCTACTTCTACATCTACTATGCGAACCAGACCAGCACCATCAGCGAGTGCTATGTCACCAAGGGACTGACCTGGGGCGAGCTCAAGCCGAAGGAGACCGAGCCCGAGACCACCAAGGCCCAGACGACCGCTGCTCCGATCACGACAGCTAAGCCCGAAGAGACGACCGCCGCTCCCGAGCCCGAAGTCGAGACGACCGCCGCTCCCGAGCCGGAAGTCACCACCGCCGCTCCGAAGAAGGAGGAGGGATGCAAATCCTTTGCTCTCCTTTCTGTCCTCGCGGTGATACCGGCCGCCTTCATAACCATTCGCAAAAAACACTGAAGACGGTCCGGGGGGCGATGACGCGCGGCAGGCGCGCGCCGGACCCTGAGGAATAATTCGCAATATCACCTAACGCAGGGGCTGTCCCGGAGATCCGATTCCCGGGACAGCCCCGCAACTGTTACGGCCTGAAAAACCTGACAACCCCTTGCGCAGCGGCAAGAAAAAACTTGTTTTTTTGTAAATAATATAGTATAATATATTATTACTGCTTTTTTCGGCGCGCCTCCGGTGCAGTACCCCGCCGGCGCGCCAGCCGCGAAGGAAAGATATTTATGTTCACAACAGATAAAGATGCAGCCGCAGGAGAAAAGGTGATCAGGAATCAGCTCCCCGAGACCCGGCTGCTGACCTCCGACTTCGATTACGAGCTTCCTCCCGAGCTGATCGCGCAGCATCCGGCCGAGCCGAGGGATTCCGCCAGACTGATGGTCGTCGACCGCGCGTCGGGTGAGGTCTCTCATTCGGTCTTCCGCGAGATAGGCGATTTCCTGTCGCCGGGCGACACGCTCGTGATAAACGATTCAAAGGTGATACCCGCCCGTGTGTTCGGATGCGCCGAGGGAAGGCCTGATGCCGCGGTCGAGCTTCTGCTGCTCAGACAGAGGGGAACCGATCTGTGGGAGACTCTCGTAAAGCCGGGCAAGCGGGCGAGGAAGGGAATGAGGATAACCCTCGGCGGAGGGCTGGCGACCGCGACGGTCGAGTCGATCGCCGAAGAGGGGAACCGTATCGTATCGGTCTCATACGACAAAAGCATTTTTTCCGACATATACAGTCTTCTTGACAGGATCGGGACGATGCCGTTGCCTCCATACATCACCGAAAAGCAGGAGGATACCTCGGGATACCAGACGGTCTACGCGAGGGAGGAGGGATCGGCCGCGGCGCCGACCGCCGGCCTCCACTTCACCGAAGAGCTGCTTGACAGTCTCAGAGTGAAGGGGATCGCGGTGGTCCCCGTCATGCTTCACGTGGGACTCGGGACCTTCAGGCCGGTCAAGGAGGAGAGGATATCCGAACATGTCATGCATACCGAATATATCTCGGTATCCGAAGAGGCAGCGTCGGTCATCAACAGCCGCAGGGCCGCGGGCGGAAGGATCGTTTGCGTCGGGACGACATCCTGCAGGACGCTTGAATCGGCAGCCGACGCCGACGGTATCATCCGCCCCTTCAGCGGCGACACCGGGATATTCATCTACCCGGGATACCGGTTCAGGGCGACAGACGCGCTGATAACTAATTTTCACCTTCCGAAGAGCACTCTTCTTATGCTTGTTTCGGCATTCAGCAGCCGTGAGAGGATGCTTGCCGCATACAGGACCGCCGTCGCCGAGAGATACCGTTTCTTCTCCTACGGCGACGCCATGCTGATAAAATGAGGACGGTAGCTCTCTATCTTCTGGATCTGCTCTTCTGGGCCGCCGCGGTGACCGCGGTGTATATTCCGGTCAGGCTGCTTATTCTCCGCCGGAGAAAAAAGGTCTCCGGCGCCGCGGGGCTGCGCGACCTTACCAGGCAGTCGCACGAGACCGCGCTGCTGCTCTTCTTCATCTCTGTCGGCGCCGTCCTCGCGATGACGCTGACCTCGGGCGACATTCCGGGGAGGATCGAGTTCTCGAAGGATCTTTCCTCTCCCAACATCAGCCTTGAGCCCTTCAGGATCTTCAGGGTGATCGCGGGCAAGGAGGGGGCCGACAGGTTCTCATATGCCGCGGTAAATCTCGCCGGCAACATTGCGGTATTTATCCCGGTGGGCTTCTTCTTCGGGGCGGCTTTCGGCAAAGGTGTGTTTCCGTCGCTCGCCTTCGGGGCGGGGCTGTCGCTTTTCATCGAGTTTTTCCAGCTGCTCACCCCCAGGCACAGCGACATAGACGATCTCATACTGAACTCTCTCGGAGCGCTCATCGGCGCTTTGCTCCTTCTGCCCTTCGGAAAACTCTTCCGCGGAGCTCCGGAGGAAAAGAAAAAAGAGACATCCGGGCAGGGTATAAGAGAACGAAAGCAGAAAACGAAATGATCCCGGAAAGGGGAGCCGAGCGATGGGCATTTTCAAGTTAAGATCAGACTTCCGGCCCTGCGGCGACCAGCCTCAGGCGATAGAGAGGCTTGCGGGCGGCCTTGAGAGGGGAGAGCGGATGCAGACCCTTCTCGGAGTGACAGGTTCGGGTAAGACGTTTACGATGGCAAACGTCATCGCTGCCGCCGGCCGGCCGACACTGGTGCTTGCGCACAACAAGACGCTGGCTGCTCAGCTCTGCTCGGAATTCCGCGAGTTTTTCCCCGAAAACGCCGTCGAGTATTTCGTCTCCTATTACGACTACTACCAGCCCGAGGCATATATCCCGGGCAAGGATATGTATATCGAAAAGGACGCCCTCATAAACGACGAGATCGACCGCCTCCGCCATTCTGCGACCTCCGCGCTTTTCGAGCGCCGGGACGTCATAATCGTTGCGAGCGTCTCCTGCATCTATTCGCTGGGCGATCCCGAGGAATACTCAAGACTCGTGGTCCCGGTCCGTCCCGGGATGCAGCTCGACAGGAACGAGTTCATAAAGAAGCTGACTTCGATATCATATACAAGAAACGACATGAGCCTCGTGCGCGACACCTACAGGGTAAGAGGGGACACGGTCGACGTCATCCCCGCCGATTCGGGCGAACGCGCGCTCAGGGTCGAATTCTTCGGCGACGAGATCGACCGCGTGTCTGAGATCAACGTCCTGACCGGAGAGATACTGCGCCGTCTCAGCTATGCCGCGATCTATCCCGCGACCCACTACGCCGTCTCGGGCGACCGCCGCGAGGCTGCTATCCGCGAGATCGAGCGGGAGCTGGAGGAGCGGGCTGAGGATTTCAGGAGCCGCGACCTTCTGCTCGAGGCACAGCGCATCACCGAGAGGACGAGATACGACATCGAGATGCTGCGCGAGATCGGCTTCTGCTCGGGGATAGAGAACTACTCAAGGATTATGTCGGGCAGGGCGCCGGGGTCGACGCCTTTCTGCCTGCTGGATTATTTCCCGAAGGACTGGCTGCTCTTCGTCGACGAAAGCCACGTCACTCTGCCTCAGATAAGGGGAATGAGCGGCGGCGACTACGCGAGGAAGAAGAATCTTGTCGATTACGGCTTCAGGCTTCCTTCTGCCTTCGACAACCGTCCCCTCTTCTTCGAGGAGTTCGAGGAGAAGATCAACCAGGCGATCTTCGTCAGCGCGACTCCCGGCGACTATGAAAGGGAGCACAGCGATTCTCTGACCGAGCAGCTCATCAGGCCGACCGGCCTTGTCGATCCCGAGACCGAGGTCAGACCTGTCGAGGGGCAGATCGACGACCTCCTCGGCGAGATAAAGAAGCGCACCGAGGCGGGGGAGAGAGTCCTCGTCACCACCCTCACGAGAAAGATGGCGGAGGATCTTACCGACTTTCTGACAGAGCACGGGATCAAGGTCAGATACATCCACTTCAGCGTCGAGACCATCGAGCGCACCGAGATCATCAAGGACCTCAGACTCGGGGTCTTCGACGTTCTGGTGGGGATAAACCTGCTCAGAGAGGGCCTTGACATACCCGAGGTATCGCTGGTCGCCATCCTCGACGCCGACAAGGAGGGATTCCTCAGGTCTGAGACCTCGCTAATCCAGACGATCGGTCGCGCCTCCAGGAATCTGCACGGCAAGGTCATAATGTATGCCGACGGGATCACCGGATCGATGCGGCGCGCGATCGACGAGACCGCCAGAAGGCGCGGCGTCCAGATAAGCTACAACGAGGAGCACGGGATAGTTCCGCATACCGTCGAAAAGGGCATCAGGGATATAATATCCATAGGTGACAAACCCCAGAAGACCGGAAAGACCGCCGGGGCAAGGCACGGAAAGCCGGCTTCGAAGGAGTCCTTCGCCGGCTTCGGAGGTTATCCGCCCGATACCGCCGCCATGACCGCGTTTGCCGCCGAGGCAAAGGCGGGAAGGATCTCTCAAACCGAGAAAGAAAAGGTAACTGCCGAGATGAGGGCCCTTATGAAGGAGGCGGCGTCAAGGCTTGACTTTGAACTCGCGGCCTTCATCCGCGACAGGATAAAAGAAACTGGAGTCTGAATGGCATCTTCATACATAAAGATCCGCGGAGCGCGGGTCAACAATCTGAAAAACATCGATCTTGACATCCCGCGCGACAAACTCGTCGTCTTCACCGGACTGTCGGGCTCGGGGAAGTCGTCCCTGGCCTTCGACACCATTTACGCCGAGGGCCACCGGCGCTTCGTGGAATCGCTCTCGTCATACGCGAGACAGTTTCTCGGACAGCTCGACAAGCCCGACGTCGATATGATCGACGGACTTTCGCCCGCGATATCGATCGATCAGAAGACGACCTCGAAGAACCCGAGGTCGACCGTCGGCACCGTCACCGAGATATACGACTATCTCAGACTTCTGTATGCCCGCATAGGGATACCTCACTGCCCGGTCTGCGGGAAGGAGATCAGAAGGCAGACGGTCGATCAGATAATCGAAAAGATCATGACGCTCCCAGAGGGGACGCGCTTCATGGTCCTCTCTCCGGTCGTGCGCAGCCAGAAGGGAATGCACGAAAAGGTCTTCTCGGACGCCCAGAGATCGGGATATACCCGGGTGCGGGTCGACGGGAGCATATACGACCTCGGAGAGAAGATCGGGCTTGACAAGAACAAAAGGCATGACGTAGACGTGGTGGTCGACAGGCTGGTGATGCGCGAAGGCATCAGGTCCAGACTGTCGGATTCGGTCGAGGCGGCCCTTTCGGCCGCCGACGGACACCTCCTGATCGTCACCCTCCCGCGCGACGGGGAGGAG
>ONVJ01000222.1 GCA_900321265.1 uncultured Eubacteriales bacterium | reverse complement strand
TATGGTCGGAGTGACTGGACTCGAACCAGCGGCCTCTTGGTCCCGAACCAAGCGCACTACCAAGCTGTGCCACACCCCGTTTTTTATTTTGCCCGAATATTATACCACTTTCGGCACGCAATGTCAAGAAGAATAATCGGCCGCCGGAAGATTTTTGTTGCTCACCGGGGCAAAATATGGTAAAATATAGAGAATCGGGCATAGCGGCAGCATTATGCGCCGCGACGGCACGGGCAAGGTGAGAACAGAAGGATATCCAGATGGACCGGTACGAAGTTATAAGGGACCTCATTGAGCGCCACGACAGGATAGCTATACACAGGCATACGAATCCCGACGGCGACGCCGTAGGCAGCCAGATCGGACTCAAGCACATAATACTCGACAATTACCCCGGGAAGACGGTAGTCTGCCCCGGAGATCCCCCCGGAAGGTATTCGTTCATGCCCGACTCGTCGCCCGACACCGTAGACGACTCCTTCTACGACGGAGCCCTGGCGATTGTGCTCGACACGTCGTCTGCGTCGCTCATAAGCGACGGCCGTTATGCCTCGGCAAAGACGACTCTCAGGATCGACCACCACCTCTTCCTCGAGGAGATCTGCGGGACCGAGATCGTCGACACCACCTTCGAGAGCTGCTGCGGGAGCATAGCCGACGCCTCGATATCGCTCGGCCTCAGGTTCTCGCCGCTTTCCGCCGGGCTGCTTTTCACCGGCATCGTGACCGACAGCGGGCGCTTCAGATACGATTCGGTGAACTCGAGGACCTTTGCCCTGGCGTCGAAGCTGATGGAGCAGGATTTCAGCACGAACGATATATACAGGAATCTTTATTCCGACAGCTACCGCTCGATGGCAACACGCGCGAGCTTTCTGCTGAGAGTCAGATTCACCGAGCACAGGGTGGCTTATATCTACTCGACGGCCGCCGACGTGGCCGAATCTGGCCTCGACAGCTTTTCGGCGTCTAGAGGGATGGTCGGAACGATGTCAGAGATCCGAGGGACCTGCATATGGGTGAACTTCACCGAGTCGGACAGCGGGGTGCTGTGCGAGATACGGTCGTCGGACAGGAACATAAACGGAATAGCCGTGAAATACGGCGGAGGCGGACACGCCAAAGCCAGCGGAGCGACGCTTAAGGACAGGGAAGAGGCTATGAAGCTCCTCTCCGATCTCGACGCGCTCGCGGCATCCTGCTGACAAATCCTCAGTCATTCGTCGCGGCAATTCGTTACCTTCCACAGGCACCTCCCGAAGACGGCTGGCGGTCGCACGTAACTGCTGATATTATCAGAATATATACGGAGAAACTCTTATGGAACGCACAGATGCCTTGAAGGCGATAATGGAGAAGATACTGGAATACGACAAGATCGTCATCAGCAGGCACATAAGGCCCGACGGCGATGCCGCAGGCTCGTCAGGAGGCCTCTGCGGGCTCCTCAGAGCGTCTTTCCCCGATAAGACAGTCATCGTATGCAACTCTGACAGGTCGCGCAAGATGGGCTTCCTTTCCGTCCCTGAGACGTCTCCCGGTGAGCTCCCCGAAGGCTGGTTCGGCGACGCCCTCGCTATCGTCACAGACACGGCGACGTCTGACCGCATATCTAACCCCCGCATATCCGAAGCCGGCTTCATTATCAAGATCGACCACCACATCGACACCGAGCGGTACGGTGACATTAACTGGATTGAAGACGGACGCGCCTCATGCAGCGAGATGATAGCGATCTTCGCCTCGGCCTTTCCCGACCGGCTGAAGCTGACGCCGGAGGCGGCGGCCTGCCTCTATACCGGCATCGTCACCGACACCGGCCGCTTCAGGCACCGCGGGGTCGACGCCGAGACTTTCGGTGCTGCTGCGTTCCTTCTGGGTTCGGGTATCGACACCGAGAAGATCTACGCCGAACTCTATCTCGACGACATATCCTTCCTCAAATACAAGTCGGCGGTATACGATTCGATCGAACTCACTCCGAACGGCGTCGCCTATGTCTTCATACCTCTTTCGATGCGCGACAGGTTCGGACTTGACGCCGAGTCGGCGTCCCTCGCCGTTTCCTTCCTCGAATCGATCAGAGGGAGCCTCATCTGGATTGCTTTCATCGAGAACGGCAGCGACGACCCCGCAGGAGCCGGTACGGTGCGCGTCAGGCTCCGTTCAAGATTTCTGGATATAGATGCCGTAGCCGCGAAGTACGGAGGCGGAGGGCACGCCAGAGCCGCAGGAGCGACGCTCCGCGACAGGGAGGAGATAACTGACGTACTTGCAGACGCCGACCGGCTGCTCGGAGAATTCAAATCTGCCAACGCTGATCTTATCTGATATCAGTATAAACAGTTCCCCGTTA
>ONVJ01000218.1 GCA_900321265.1 uncultured Eubacteriales bacterium | reverse complement strand
TTTTCCGCTCTTTGCCGCGGCAAGATCCTCTTCCGAGCCGATCTCCATGAGCAGCGTTCCGGCGTCGATCTTCTGATATTCCTCAACGCAGATCCCGCAGACAAAGCCCGAGGCCACGCTCTCGATCGGCAGCGTCGCCTTGTCGGTCTCGACCTCGAGAAGGACGTCGCCGCGCTTCACTTTATCTCCCACCGAGGCTTTGATCGAGACCACGGTCGCCGCGTCGGTCGTCTGGCCGGCGGCAGGCATAACTATCTTTTTCAGCATTTGTTTTTTCCCCTGTTAAGATTAACCGGAACAGTATTTCCGGGACACGGAAGACCTTGTCCCTTACTCTTTTCTCAGCTTGAGCCTGATCACCGTGTCGTCGGGATCGGGCAGGACCGGATTTTCACCCAGCGTGATGAAAGCGGTATCGGGGTAGTCGGAGCACATCCATCCGCCCTTCGCTCTCAGCTCGGTTCCGGTGGCGAGATCGCGCGCAGAGAGGATGTCCTCCTGTTTCACTCCGATGACGGGAAGCGGCCCGACGGTATTGTCGAAGACGTGGATGTAGAGAGTGTTTCCGTCCCTTTGCGTGAGACGGCCGTAATCGGGCTTGGGAAGCGTCGACTTGCCGCACCCGTATACCGATTCGGAGTTTCTCTCCATCCAACGGCCGACCTCTTTCAGGATCTTTACCGACTCGTCGGGAATCCTTCCCCTGGCGTCGGGGCCTACATTGAGCAGGAGGTTGCCTCCTTTCGAGACGCACTCTACCAGCTTCTTTATCACCATCGACGCCGGCTTGAAATATCCGTCGGTGCGGCAGTATCCCCAGTGGTTGTTCATCGTGACGCAGGCCTCCCAGACCACGTCCTTTCCCTTGGCGTCGACAAGTCCCCGCGGCGGGATTATCTGCTCGGGGCAGGCGAAATCGCCGTGATAGGGGAGCGGATCGCCGGTCATAAGCGAGCCCTGCTCCGAACCCGAGCCCTCAAGCCTGTTGTCGATCAGTATCCCGGGCTGAAGCTCGCGCACCATGTTGACGAGCTCGGTCGCCCGCCATTTTTCGCCCCGCATATCGGCGTAGGAGAAATCAAACCAGATTATGTCGATCTTCCCGTAATTGGTGCAGAGCTCTCTGACCTGGTTGTGGAGGTAATCAAGGTATCTGTCGAAGTTCCTGCCCTCGTCGGGGTAGTCGGGATTCCCCCTCATCGGGTGGTGGCGGTCGGTCATATGCGGGTAGTCGGGATGGTGCCAGTCGAGGAGCGAATAGTAGAAGCCGATCTTCAGTCCCTCGGCGCGGAAGGCGTCGACGTACTCCCTGACGAGGTCGCGCCCCGCCTTCGTGTTCGTGGCCTTGTAGTCGGTGAAGGCGCTGTCGAAAAGGCAGAACCCGTCGTGATGCTTCGTCGTCAGAACGGCGTATTTCATGCCCGCCTTCTTCGCGAGCTTCGCCCACTTCTTCGGATCGTACATATCGGGATCGAATTCTTCAAAATAGCGGTCGTAGACTTCGTCGGGGATCTTTTCCTGGCTCTTCACCCATTCGCCGCGGCCGGGGACCGCGTAGATGCCCCAGTGGATAAACATCCCGAAACGCGCTTCGGTGAACCACCTAACGCGTTTTTCATACTCTTCGCGGTTGAATTCGTACATTTTGCGCCTCCTTTTTACAGCTTCGCCAGTTTTCTTGCTTCTTCTTTAATTCTGTCCTTTGAGGGTATCACGTAGTTTTCAAGCACAGGCGAGAAGGGCACCGGCGTGTCAAATGCCGCCACGCGAACGACAGGAGCGTCGAGCAGGAATATCTCGTGCTCGGCGATCCAGGAGGCGAGCTGCGCGCCCCAGCCGCAGTTGTAGGTGTCCTCGTGGACGATCATGAGCTTGCCGGTCTTGCGCAGCGATTCCACGACAGTCTCGTAATCGAAGGGAAGCAGCGAGCGGGGATCGATGATCTCGCAGTCGATGCCCTCCTCCGCGAGCTCGGCGGCGGCCTCCTGGGCCTTGTAGCTCATAAGCAGGTTGGCGACTATCGTGATGTCCTTCCCTTCCCGCCTTATCGCGGCCTTTCCGAATGGAACGGTATAATCCCCGTCGGGAACCTCACCCGAGGGGTTGAGCGCTCCCGCCTCTTTTCTCTTTGATCCGTACAGCAACTTGTGCTCGAAGAAGATGACGGGGTTGTTGTCCCTGATCGCCGTCTTCATCATTCCCTTGGCGTCGGCCGCGGTGGACGGGCAGACGACCTTGAGTCCGGGCACATGGGCGAAATAGGTCTCGGGGCTCTGAGCGTGCTGTGCGCCGCGGTTCGTCGCGCCGGTCGGGCATCTCATGACCATCGGGACCGACAGCGTGCCGCCCGACATGTATCTCATCTTCGCGGCCTGGTTGACCAGCTGGTCCATCATGCAGAAAAGGAAGTCGCAGTACTGCAGATCGGCGACCGGCCGCATTCCGTACATCGCCGAACCGACGCAGAGTCCGGCTATGGCGATCTCGGAGATCGGGGTGTTGATGCAGCGCCCTTCGCTGACGACTCCTCCCCTGTTCTCCATTCTTCCGAATTCGTCTCCTATCCCCTTGGTGACGGTGAAGGCGCCGCCCATTCCTCCGGGAATATCTTCATCCTCGCCGAGCACGAAAACGCTCGGGTCGCGCCGCATTTCCTCGGCGATCGCCGCCTTAAGGGCGTCGGCTATAGACATAACAGCCATTACTCTTTCTCCGTTCTTTCTCAGTCGGCGTAAACGTCCTCGAGGGCGCTCTCAAGCGCCGGGAAGGGTGCGTTTTTGGCGTATTCGACGGCTTCTTCGATCTCTGCCGTGATCTTTTCCTCGATCGCCGAGAGCTCCTCGCCGGTCGCGATATTCTCGTTTATCAGTCTCTCGCGGAAGCATTTGACGGGATCGCGGGCGAACCACCAGGCTTCCTCCTCCTTCGGACGGTATCCGCAGGCGTCGTTTCTCGAGTGGCCGTATTTGCGGTAGGTCTTTACCTCGATGATCGTCGGGCCCTCTCCCGATCTCGCCCTGGCGAGGGCTTCCGCCATCGCCTCGTTGACGGCGAGGACGTCGTTGCCGTCGGCGACGATGCCCGGCATCCCGTAGGCGACTCCCCTGTCTGCGCCGGGATTATCAAGCAGCGTGGTAAGGTGGATCGAGGTGTTTGCCGAATAGAGATTGTTCTCGCAGACGTAGATGACGGGCAGCTTCCAGGTGGCGGCGAAGTTGAGCCCCTCGTGGAAGGATCCCTCGTTGGTGGCGCCGTCGCCCATGAAGGACACGGCGACATGTGGCTCCTTCTTCATTTTGAAGGCCAGCGCGGCACCCGCGGCGATCGGGATGTTGCCTCCGACGATGGCGTTTGCCGGCGGCGCGCCGATCGAAAAGTCGCCGGTGTGCATAGCTCCGCCCTTGCCCCGGCAGCAGCCCTCGGCCTTGCCGAACATCTCGCACATCATCGCGCGCAGGGTGACGCCCTTGGCGATGTCGTGTCCCGCCGGGCGGTGGGTCGAAAAGATGACGTCGCGGTCGGTCAGATCGTAGATGATCCCGACCGCCGAGGCCTCCTCGCCGGCGCTCTGGTGTATCGTTCCGGGCATGATGCCCTCGAAAAAGAGGTATTTGACAGTCTCCTCGTACTCGCGGATGGTGTACATCTTCGAGTACATGCCGAGGACTCTGTCGCGCGACTGCATTTGTGACATCCGAATATCCCTCCAGAAGGTTATTTCAATTTCATTCTCCTGCTGCTTTCCGCAGCATGTTTACTACAAGTATAATATAAAACCCGCGCCGGGTCAACAGAATACGCGGCCCGGCGCAGGTTTTTTTGCTCTTTTTCATGTAATTACATTGAATAACGTTCCGAAAGATATTCCGGCTCCCTGCAAACAAAAGCCGTTTAGGCTCTGTTTGTAATTCTGCGGAGAATTTCCACCCCTCTCGCCGTCATATCATCCTGCCGGATATTTTTGGCTTCGAGGATGCGCTCGATCGCCGCGCCGGTATCGAGAGAGTGATAAGGGAAAAACAGTTCCCTGAGCTCTCCCGGCTTTATGATCCGGTAGACCTGTCTGCTGCTTTTTCCGTAGGTGCAGCACCAGTAGCGGTAAAGGTATCCCATCCAGTAGAGCTCGTTTTCGGCGTATTTCACTTTACCGTAAGCGGTTTTTCCGAACTCTTCTTCGATCTCCGCCACGATCGATTCCTTCGTGTCGGATTCGAACAGAAAACTGCCGTCATCCATCCTTTTCGCGACGTTCGAATTCATAAAACGGCGAAGAAACACCGCGGAACTGCACTCCGCCAGAGAGACCGACGCAGCGAACAGTTCCGCCTGCACTTTGCAGAGTTTAAGTCCGGTTTCGTCAATTTTTTTCATTTCAGAATCTCCTCGATATACTCGCCCTGCCCGCGGTACTCCCTCCGGGCCGCTTTGACCTTGTCGTTGCCGATCCTTGACTCTTCCTGCCTTGAGGAAAGGTAATACTTTTTTTCTCTTTCGCACAGATAGCAATGGCGTTTCAGATACAGCTGACCTGCCGCTTTATCGGTTTTGAACACGTATTGATTGCCCAGATCGGTCGCGGACAGGCAGTGCCGGCACTGAATGTCGGTTATCTCCCCGTCGATGAAACTGTCGATTATTTCGAACATCCGGTTATCCGCAATAGGCGCAATGATATAATCTTTGCCATCGATCCTTTCAATCAGTTCCCTGATAACGGGATGTTCGGAATATCCGGACAGTCGCCCTCTGAAATATGCGATCGTCAGCATCCAGTCGCGATCGACGAAAAACTGCGTTCCGGACAATCCCGATTTGTCAAACTCATAAATATATAAAGACGATTCACTGAATCCCGAAACGAACATGGCGGACTGTTCAAGACTCTCCCCGCAGTAAAAGCCCTTGCCGAAATCGTTCGTCCCGCGCGACCGGTCGATCGATATTTCACCTTCGATCCTGCTTCTGGCGCCGTGAAAAAGCGTTATCCGCCCGTTCGCGGCGGCGTCTTCCCTGAACAGCTGTTCTTTTATCTTATTGACGCGTATTCCTTCCGAAAAAGCGAAATCGTATATTTTCTCAGCGCTCTCGCGTGAAATGCTCTGAGCGCCGGACATCCACCGCGCGAGCGTCTCGGGTGAAACGCCCACCGCCTCGGCAAATTCGCCCGACGTCATTTCGAGGAGTTCTTTTATCAGTTCAATATCATCGGTTATCCGGTAACTCATTTTTACGCCTCTTTTACGCCCTGTGTGCAAACAGTATATCACACTTCGGGCGAAAAATCAAGAACTTTATCAAAACTTGTTATTGACGTGCGTCAATAACAAGTTTGCAAAAAGTGCTAAAGATCACACGAAAACGCAAATTATATGATTCTGATCACACAATTCGGAAACAATATGTGCTTCAGTGATTTTTCGATTCAGTTTTTTTTATACAAATAATCACATATTATATCAAGCAATAATTATTTCCATTTTCATCTTTTTGCCTTTCGGAAAAAAAATGTTGACAAACGGTATTTGATATGTTATAATTGTGCAACTAAAATTCAGTTGC